>NZ_JAMYQC010000008.1:0-267421 GCF_040320645.1 Mesorhizobium sp. M0633 | reverse complement strand
AAACCGAAATCTCCACCCCGCGGGTTCCTTCCCTGGAGGCTTCCGGACGCCGGCCTCGAGCCACGCCATCTCAGTAGACGGCCGGCATCCGAAACCCATCACAGGTCACGACGATGCCCACACCAACCTGAATGTCCGCTGTTGAATATCGCGGCGAAGCTGCCGGTCTGCTCTCGGCCCATTTCGACCAGAACGCGACCTTAGAGTATCTGCTCGGCAATGACCGCTCCTGGCGGATTTTGTTGAAAAAGTCTGGTGCTCCGGAGGGCATACCTCTGAAGTAGAAAGGCATTTCTCGCTGGGCGTACTGCTGGAATCAAGATTCACAGGCAATTCATTTGCGGAACGAAATTCTATCCGCGCAGCCCTACGGCCTCGGTGGCGGACTTTTCAACACTATCGGCGCAATTGAGCCGTCCGCCAACAAAGTCTGTGTAGGGGTGAAATCTTCGAGGCCTGAGCTAACCGCTAAACCTGCCTTTGCGTCGAGAACAGGACGCTTGACTGAAGGGAAAGCCGCTGGCCGGCAAAGCTGATTGTTAAGTCCCGCACGGTAGAAGAGTCGCCGTGAGACAGTCAGTTGAAACATTTCGAACGTCTAACGGGCTTTCGCCGAAGGGTTGCACATCATAGTGTGCGCGAATGAACGAGGGGGCATTTCATCCGGAAGACAGGGCGCGATCCCAGATTGATCGGCGCCTGTTGCTGTGCGGATGGGTGGTGCAGACTCGCGACGAGATGAACCTGGGAGCGGGCGTTGGCGTCGCTGTCCGGGAATTCCAGACCGCTACCGGTCCCGTCGACTATGCCCTGTTTGTCGGACGAATCCTGTGCGGCGTCGTGGAAGCCAAGCCGGAAGGATCGACGCTTTCAGGTTTCGCCGAGCAGGCGGCACGGTACATGGCGGGCGCGCCAAGCCATCTGGTGCGGTCGGATGGACAGGTACGTTTCGAGTATGTTGCCTCCTCCTCGGAAACGCTTTTCCGGGACCACGCCGATCCGGATTCCACATCACGTATCGTCTTTTCGTTTCACCGTCCGGAGACCCTTGACCGCTGGATCAAGGATTCCGCGACGCTTCGTGCCCGGCTGCAGTCAATGCCACCGGTCGATCCAACTGGCTTGCGCACCTGTCAAGTAGACGCCGTAACTGCACTTGAGCAGTCGCTGGCGGCGAACAAACGGCGAGCGCTCGTTCAGATGGCGACGGGGGCCGGGAAGACATTCACTGCCTGCACGCTGAGCTATCGGCTGCTGGCGCGTGCCGGCTTCCGGCGCATCCTATTCCTGGCGGACCGCGCGAACCTGGTCCGCCAGACCCGGGACGAGTTTCTCGCTTACCGCCCGCCGGGAACAGGCAGATCATTCTCGGAGATCTACAACGTCCAGAAGCTCGGCGCGGCGGGGCTGGACAAGGATTCACAGGTAGTGGTCGCGACTATTCAGCGCATCTACTCAGTGCTGACCGGCAAGGAGCTTGCGGAAGAGGCCGAAGAGATTTCGTCCTTCGAGCAGTCTGGCCCGGCGACCGAGCGCCTGATCAGCTACAATCCCTTGATACCGATCGAGAGCTTCGATCTGGTCATCACCGACGAATGCCACCGGTCAATCTATGGCACGTGGCGGCAAGTGCTCGAATACTTCGATGCCTTCACGGTCGGTCTCACCGCCACTCCCTCGCTTCACACGCTCGGCTTCTTCAACAAGAACCTCGTGGCTCAGTATCCCTATGAGCGGTCGGTGGTCGACGGCGTCAATGTCGGCTTCGAAATCTTCCGCATCCGGACGGAAATCGGTGAACGCGGGTCGACCGTGAAGGCAGGCTACGCGATAAGCGAACGCGAGCCGAACGCTACGAGACCCTGTCGGAAGATTTCGCATACACGCCGGACCAGATCGACCGGACTGTCCTGGTCCCGAACCAGATCCGCACGGTTCTCGAATCCTTTCGTGACACACTCTTCACCGAACTATTCCCCGGCCGTCACGAGGTTCCGAAAACTCTGATATTTGCCAAGGACGACCACCACGCCGAGGAGATTGTTGGGCTGGTCCGGGAGGTGTTCGGCAAGGGAAACGACTTCGCGAGGAAGATCACCTACAAGACTGACGGCGCCGATCCCGAACAGCTGATCCGCGCCTTCCGCAACGACTACAACCCGCGCATCGCCGTCACCGTCGACATGATCGCGACAGGAACGGACGTCAAGCCGATCGAGGCGCTGATCTTCCTTCGAGATGTCCGTTCGGAGCTTTATTTCGAGCAGATGAAAGGACGTGGCGCCCGCACGATATCGCCGGAGAAACTGCGCGAGGTCACTCCGGACGCCGAAGCAAAGACGCGTTTCGTACTGGTCGACGCGGTTGGCGTTTCCGAAAGCCTCAAGACGGTATCGCAACCTCTCGATCGTGACCGGGTCATAGGATTCGATCGGCTGATCGACGAGATCGCCGCCGGACGGCGGGACGATGACGCCTTCGCAACCCTTGCGGCCCGTCTGGCCGCTCTTGACCAAAGGATCGGCGACAAGGATCGCGCGGCAATCACAAAAGTGACGGGCGGCGTCGATCTCGCGGGTTTGGCAGGGCGCCTACTCGATGCCGTCGACCCGGATGCGCTTGCAGCCCGCGTGGGCCAGGACGCGCCGGAGCTGGAGCAGCGCAAGGCGCGAGAGGCGGCCAAGGATAAGGCAGTGGAAATCTTTGACGACCCGGCTCTGCGCAAGCTGCTGAAGGACGTGAAGGCGGCAGCAGATAACATCGCCTACGACAACGGAGCCCTCCAGTATGGATGTCTCAAGATCGATGACGTGTTCGGAGACGTGAGACGAGAGGGCCGTTGCTCGCTACATTGGCAATTCTCGACACCTACACCCTCACGAAATCGGGAACGGATGAAACGATTTGGGTCGAACTTGTGAAGGGTAAACGGCAGAAGGACGGTGCCCGGTGGTGCTTCTACGAGGTGCCCATCGAGGCTGGTGAGTGAGGTCGGTGAGGTCTGCTTCTGTCGGGCATAGTCACCCAAAAAAATCATCATGTGTTGGGTAGCTGGTTCTCACCGTCTCTCCGGACAACGAGTTTTTTTCGCGTCACTTGCGTAAGGGAACCAGACCTCACCGACCTCACCTTCGGGCTGAGAAATTGTCCCGAAATCTGCACTTAACCTTGAAACGCTGCTGGCTGGAGCCTCCGGCGTCCGCGAATGCCTATCGCCCCGGCAATCGACCGCGCCCGCTACCGCCCGCCCTTCAATGGCGCATGCGGCGAACAATCGTTACGACCACAACTGCAAAAATCAGAGCCAGCACAAACCACGGTGCAATATCGAATAAAATTCGAAGGCCACCCCACATCTGTGCTCGATCCTTTGGTTATGCCGGAAGCTAGTGAATTGGTCGTCAACTTTCCACCTCAGCAGGCATCAACTCAACCTGATATCGACCGACCACAAGGGCATGCCGTCTGCCTCACGCCAGCACATGAAGCCGGTGGCTTTGCACCCAACCTGCGCGCCGTGACATCGCGGACGACATAGAGCGTGCCGCCCCTACCGCGCCGCCTGAGTTTGATTTGTTTGCCCATACTCCTACAAGAGCCACCGGCGGACCTTTCTCCGCCAGAAACCAGAGCAGATTCTAGAGCTAAAACCAGAGCTAAAAGTGCAAATAGTCGCCCGGTGGCGCAAACCAAAACGGCGAATTAGCGAGTAAATTCAATCAGTTAGGTGAAGATTTGAGAGGTGAAATGTGGCGGAGAGGGAGGGATTCGAACCCCCGATGGGCTTGCACCCATGCCGCATTTCGAGTGCGGTGCATTCGACCACTCTGCCACCTCTCCGCGGTCATGGTCCGCCGTTGCCGGCGCGGCGCACTAGATAACGGCTGGACAGGCAGGTTACAAGGGCCAATCTGCCCCGGCGCCGCAGCTTCTGTCCGTGCTTCCTTCGAGCCTCCGGCAGCCGCTGCTCGATATTTGCTAGGACTGGGCTCAACCCGTTCGCAGCTTGCCCGCGGCGCTTGCCTTGACTCAAGCCGAACCTTCGGCTAGGGACAGCGCGCAATCGGCGTGGAGGGATCTTCCGCGCCGCTTGTTTTTTGAACCCGCAGACTGACAAAAAGACGGCCGAACCGCCTGAAGCGGTTCATCAAGGCCGACCGAACAGCGAAAGGCAAAAAATGTTCGCAGTCATCAAAACGGGCGGCAAGCAGTATCGCGTTGCCGCCAACGATCTCCTGAAGATCGAAAAACTCGAAGCCAATGTCGGCGACATCGTCGAGATCGGTAATGTGCTCGCGCATGGCGAAGGCGAAAACGTCACGTTCGGCGCGCCGTTCGTGGATGGTGCGATGGTCACCGCCGAAGTCGTCGAGCAAGGCAAGAACCGCACGGTCATCGCCTTCAAGAAGCGCCGCCGGCAGAATTCGCGCCGCAAGATCGGCCATCGCCAGCTTTTGACCACCGTCAGGATTGCCGAAATCCTGCTGGGTGGCGCCAAGCCGGCGAAGAAGGCCGCCGCCAAGACCGAAGCGAAGGCCGAAGTTGCAGCCAAGACCGAGGCGAAGGCTGAAGCCGCGCCGAAGGCAGCAGCGAAGGCAGAGGCTGCGCCGAAGAAGGAAGCCAAGGCCGAGACGACCGTGGACAAGGCTGCCGAAGCCGCCGCGCCGTTGTTCAAGGCGCCGAAGGGCGAGCCGGACGACCTGACCGTGATCAAGGGCATCGGCCCGGTCGCCGCCGGCCAGCTCAACGAACAGGGCATCACCACCTTTGCCCAGATCGCCAAGCTGTCCGACAAGGACGTCGCCAAGATCGACGAGCACATGCCGTTCAGCGCCGACCAGATCAAGGACTGGCGCGAGCAGGCCAAGGAATTGGCGAAGAAGTAGAACGAACCGGCGCAATCGTCGCCGGATCGGACTTGAAACGGAACGCGAACGCGTTCATAAGATCGTTTAGGCGCCTCGCGGCGCATCGGAGTAGTTAGATGGCACACAAGAAAGCTGGCGGATCGTCGCGCAATGGTCGCGACTCCCATTCCAAGCGGCTCGGCGTGAAGAAGTTCGGCGGCGAAGCCGTGATTCCGGGCAACATCATCATTCGTCAGCGTGGCACGACGTGGCATCCCGGCACCAATGTCGGCATTGGCACGGACCACACGCTGTTTGCGCTCGAAGCTGGCGCAGTCACCTTCAACAAAAAAGCCAATGGCCGAACCTACGTATCGGTGAACCCGATGACGAAGGCAGCGGAGTAGCCGGTTCCGCACGAGAACACCGGCACCCATCTCGGGAACCGGTGTCTGGCCAAGCCAGGAAATGGATCAGGGGAGATGGGTTTCCATCTCCCCTTTTTCTTGTGCCTGGAGGACTTTGATATGGTTGCCGAAGCGGAAGCGACAGACGACGAAAGTTACACGATAGATTGCCCGGTCCTGGTCACCGAGCGGCTGGTTATGCGTGCCCCGCGTGAGAGCGACATCGAGCAATTGGTGGCGCTCGCCGACAACCGCCATGTCGCGGAAATGCTGGCCCGCATGCCGCATCCCTATGGCGAGGCGGAGGCACGCGCTTTCCTGGCCATGACGGCATCGCGCCGGGCCGGAATCGCCTATGCGCTGACGCTGGCCGGCACCGAGACCTTCGTCGGCTGTGCCGGGCTCAACACCACGGATCGTGGGCTGGAGCTCGGCTACTGGATCGGCGAGCCGTACTGGAAACGCGGCTACGCGACGGAGGCAGCGCACGCACTGGTCGACCTTGCCTTCCAGAGAACCACGATCCAGGTGCTGCACGCCTCGACGCGGGTTATCAATCCGGCCTCGCGCCGGGTCATCCACAAATGCGGCTTCCAGTATGCCGGCCAGGGCATGCTGAATTCGATCGTTGCCGGTCAGGTGCCGGTCGAGCGCTACCGCCTCGATCGCAAGACCTGGACCAGCCTGCGGAACTGGGTGCATTTTTGATGGATGCGGCTCACGTCATCTCGAGCCAGATCGGCAAGTGATCCGAACCGGCCGCTTGCCGGTCGACCCACAGGCGCCTCAGCGATTTGGCAAGCGAGGCGCTGGTGAAGATGTAGTCGATGCGCTTGTAGCGGCTGGTATCGCCCGGCCGCTTGGGGTCGACCCAGGTGACGAGATCGGCGCCGGCAGCGCCGAGGCGGGTGGCAGCATCGATGGCGAGGTCGGCGGTCACCGGCATGCCGAATTCATGGTCAGGCTGGCCGGCGAGTTCGACATGTTCCGGCGATCCGGCCAGCATGTTGAAGTCGCCCATGACGACGAAGGCTTCGGGACAAGGCAGGTCCGGCAAGCCGATCTCGGCGACGCCGGAGAGCCCGCCGCCCTCGAGCGGGTATTTCAACAGACGCTGGCGCAGAAAGCGGATCTGGCTCAGCCGTTCAACCGGGCTACGGTGGTCGAGATGGGTGGAATAGAAGCGGATCGGACCAAGCGGCGTTTCGATCAGCGCCTCCAGCGCGCCGCGCTGGAAGTTCATCGCCTCGACACTGCGGCTGCGCGGCAAAAGGAGATTGCGCGACAGATGGATCGGCGTCCTCGACAGCACCATGTTGCCGAGCTGGAAGGTGGTCGTGATGGCGCGGCCGTTCTCCAGGCGCGAGCCGGCGTCGGCTTCGAAATTGCTGCCGTAGACGGCAAAATAGTCGGGCAGCGCCTCGCCGAGGTCGGCCACCATGTCGCGGCCGCCATTCTTCGGGTTGGCGCGGGTGACCTCCTGCAGCGCGATCACGTCGGCGCCGCGCACGGCATCGGCGATACGGCCGACATCATAGCGGGCGTCGAGGCCGACGCCGTAGTGGATATTGTAAGTAACCAGCTTCATTCCGACATCTCGCGCTTGGAAAGCCGAGGATCGATTTTCGGCAAGGGTCAACCAAATGCTACGCGTCCAGAGCTACGCGCGACGGTACAGTAGCAAAAACGGCCCTCGCCCTTCGACCCGCCTTGGTTTAGAGCAATCCCGCAAAGCCAATAGCAGAAACCATACAATCCGATGAAATTTCTCGATCAAGCCAAGGTCTACATCCGCTCCGGCGACGGCGGCGCCGGTTCGGTGTCGTTCCGGCGCGAAAAGTTCATCGAGTTCGGCGGCCCGGACGGCGGCGACGGCGGTCGCGGCGGCGATGTCTGGGTCGAGGCGGTCGATGGGCTGAACACGCTGATCGACTATCGCTACCAGCAGCATTTCAAGGCCAAGACCGGGACGCACGGCATGGGCCGCAACATGACCGGCGCCAAGGGTGCCGACGTAACGCTGAAAGTGCCGGCCGGAACACAGGTCTTTGCCGAGGACAATGAGGCGCTGATCTGCGATCTGACGGTCGTCGGCCAGCGCTTTCTGTTGGCCAAGGGCGGCAATGGCGGTTTCGGCAACCAGCACTTCAAGACCTCGACCAACCAGGCGCCGCGCCGCGCCAATCCCGGACTGCCGGGCGAAGAGCTCAACATCTGGCTCAGGCTGAAGCTGATCGCCGATGCCGGCCTTGTCGGGCTGCCCAACGCCGGCAAGTCGACCTTCCTGGCGGCGGTCACCGCGGCCAAGCCGAAGATCGCCGACTATCCCTTCACCACGCTGCATCCGGGCCTTGGCGTGGCCCGCATCGACGGTCGCGAATTCGTCATTGCCGATATTCCGGGCCTGATCGAAGGCGCGCATGAAGGTGTCGGCATCGGCGACCGCTTCCTTGGCCATGTCGAGCGCACGCGTGTCCTTCTGCATCTTGTCTCGGCGCAGGAAGAAAATCCGGCCAATGCCTACAAGACCGTGCGTGCCGAACTCGAAGCCTACGGCAACGGCCTGACCGACAAGGTCGAGATCGTCGCGCTTTCCCAGGTCGACATACTCGATGCCGACGCACGCAAGAAAAAGACCGCCTCGCTGAAACGTGCCGCCGGCCGCGCGCCGATGCTGCTTTCGGCAGTCACCGGCGAAGGCGTCGAGGCGGTGCTGCGCGCGCTGATCGCTGTGGTGGCCGATGCACGCGAGGCTGTCGCTGCGCCGGTCGAGACGCGCTGGAACACATAGCCATGGCCGCGCAATCGCTGAAAAATTATCGGCGCATTGCCGTCAAGATCGGCTCGGCGCTGCTTGTCGACCGCACGACGGGCCTGAAGCGCGACTGGCTGGCCTCGCTTGCGGACGACATCGCCGTGCTGGCCAATGGCGGCGCCGAAATTCTCGTCGTGTCTTCGGGCGCGATTGCACTTGGCCGCACCATTCTCGGCCTCGGCAAGCGGGCGCTGAAGCTCGAGGAGAGTCAGGCGGCGGCCGCCGTCGGGCAAATCGCGCTGGCCGGCGCCTGGTCGGATGCGCTCGGCAAGAATGGCTTGAAATCGGGCCAGATCCTGCTGACGCTCGGCGACACCGAAGAGCGCCGCCGCTATCTCAACGCGCGGGCGACGATCTCGACACTGCTCAAGATGAAGGCGGTGCCGGTCATCAACGAGAACGATACGGTGGCCACCTCCGAAATCCGCTATGGCGACAACGACCGGCTGGCGGCGCGCGTCGCCACTATGATGGGCGCCGACCTTTTGGTGCTGCTCTCCGACGTTGACGGGCTCTACACGGCACCGCCGGCGCGTGACCCGCAAGCTCGATTCATTCAGGTCGTCGACCGCATCACCCCCGACATCGAAGCGATGGCGGGTGCCGCTGCTTCGGAATTGTCGCGCGGCGGCATGCGCACCAAGCTCGACGCCGGCAAGATCGCGACCGCCGCCGGCACCGCCATGATCATCACATCGGGCACGCGGCTGTCGCCGCTGCTGGCAATCGAGCGCGGCGAGCGTGCCACCTTCTTCCGGCCGAGCGCCAATCCGGTCAAGGGCTACAAGACCTGGATCGCCGGGCAGCTCGAACCGGCCGGCCGGCTGACCGTCGATGCCGGCGCCATCGGCGCGCTGCTCTCCGGCAAGTCGCTGCTGCCGGCCGGGGTCAAACTGGTCAGCGGCAATTTTGCGCGTGGCGACACGGTGGCGATCCTGTCGCCCGAGGGCCGCGAGATCGCGCGAGGGCTGGTTGCCTATGATGCCGCCGATGCCGTAAGGATCGCTGGGCTGAGGACGACAGAGATCGAAACCGTGCTCGGCTACGAGGCGCGTTCGGCGATGATCCACCGCGACGATCTTGTGGTGAGCCATGCCGGTGGCGAGCAAGTAGTCGGTGACCAGGTTACATAGCGGAGGATGAGCCATGCTGACGCTGCATGAAAAATCCCGGGATGATACCGTGGCGCTGATGGCCGATATCGGCCGCCGCGCGCGTGCCGCGGCCCGCCCGCTGGCCATCGCTGCGGCCGAGCGCAAGCACGCGGCGCTGTTCGGCATGGCTCAGGCGATCCTTCGGCATGAGCAGGACATCCTCGACGCCAATGCCATCGACATCAGAAATGGCAGGGAGGCTGGCCTATCGGCAGCGTCGATGGATCGGCTGAAGCTCGATCCCGCCCGCATCCGCGCCATGGCAGACGGTATCAGCGAGATCGCCGGGTTACGCGATCCGGTCGGCGATGTCATTGCCGCATGGGACCGGCCGAACGGGTTGCATATCGAACGGGTGCGCACGCCGCTCGGTGTCGTCGGCGTCATCTATGAGAGCCGGCCTAACGTGACCGCCGATGCCGGCGCGCTCTGCCTCAAGGCGGGCAATCCGGTGATCCTGCGCGGCGGCTCGGATTCGGCGAATTCTTCCGCCGCTATCCATGCCTGCCTGGTCGAGGGGCTGAAGGCAGCCGGGCTGCCGGAGGATGCCATACAATTGGTGCCGACTACCGATCGCGCCGCCGTCGGCGAAATGCTGAAAGGACTTTCCGGCAATCTCGAGGTCATCATTCCGCGCGGCGGCCGCAGCCTGGTCGAGCGTGTGCAGAACGAGGCGCGGGTGCCGGTCTTCGCGCATCTCGAGGGCATCTGCCATCTCTATATCGACCGATCGGCTGATCTCGACATGGCGGTCAAGATCGCGGTCAATGCCAAGATGCGGCGCACCGGGGTGTGCGGTGCTGCCGAGACGCTGCTGGTCGACCGTGCCGCCGCCGGCACGCACCTGGTGCCGATCCTCGAGGCCTTGCGGGCGGCAGGCTGCGAGATCCATGCCGATGCCGAGGCGCTGAGGCTTTATGCCGATGCCCAGCCCGCGACCGATGCAGACTGGGTGACCGAGTATCTCGATGCCATTATTGCGGTGAAGCTGGTCGACGGCATTGGCGGCGCCATCGAGCATATCGAGACGTTTTCCTCGCATCACACCGAGGCGATCATCGCCGAGGACGCCACAGCGGTCGACCGGTTCTTCAACGAGGTCGATTCGGCGATTCTTCTGCACAACGCCTCGACCCAGTTTGCCGATGGCGGCGAGTTCGGCATGGGCGCCGAGATCGGCATCGCCACCGGCAAGATGCATGCACGCGGGCCGGTCGGCGTCGAGCAACTGACCTCGTTCAAATATCGCGTGCGCGGGTCGGGACAGGTGAGGCCTTGAATCCGTCCACAGTCCGAGCCTGAGAGGCGTGCGCCCAGCCACCCCCCTCTGTCCTGCCGGACATCTCCCCCTCAAGGGGGGAGATTGGCTGTCATTTCTGATTTCGCCAATCGGCGGCGTTGCAAGATTTGCGCCTGCGATGAAGCTGACAATCTCCCCCCTTGAGGGGGAGATGCCCGGCGCGGCAGAGGGGGGTGCCTGACGCATGCTTGCCTTGTCCGAACATGCCATATCCTCCCGCTATCTCAAGATGCCGCATGCCGGGAAAGGCGTGGCGGTCGGGCTGTTCGGCGGTTCGTTCAACCCGCCGCATGCCGGCCATGCGCTGGTCGCCGAGATCGCACTCAGACGCCTTGCGCTCGATCAGCTGTGGTGGATGGTGACGCCCGGCAATCCGCTCAAGAATGCCGGAGACCTGGCGCCGCTGGCCGAGCGGCTGCAGCTATCCGAAAAGATCGCGAAGAACCCGAAGATCAAGGTCACCGCATTCGAGGCGGCCCACCGCGTCCGCTTCACCGCCGACACGCTGGCGCTGGTCAAGGCGCGTAACCCGGGCGTCGATTTTGTCTGGATCATGGGCGCCGACTCGCTTCGCGACTTCCACCGCTGGCAGCGCTGGCGCCGCATCGTCATGACGTTCCCGATCGCGGTGGTCGACCGGCCAGGCGCGACGCTGTCGTTCCTGTCGTCGGTGGTCGCCAAGACCTTCGACTATGCCCGCGTCGACGAGGGCGACGCACCGCGGCTCGCCCGCATGACGGCGCCGGCCTGGACCTTCATCCACGGCCCGCGTTCGTCGCTGTCGTCGAGCGCGATCCGCAAGGTGGCAAAGGGCTGAACCGGCGCGGAAGGCAAGTCCGGTGATGTCGCTTTTGCCGCTGCCTTGACCTGCTTGATGGGCGATCCTCGGTCATGACGATTCTCGAGCGCGACCAGGACAAGAACGGTCTAGGGCAGCCGGCGCCGTCGATCGCCATTGCCAGCATCCTTTTGTCGATGGCGCTGATCGCCGTCGGCAATGGGCTGATGTTCGCCTATATCCCAGTCCGGCTCGGCGCCGAGGGCTTCGATCCGACATGGGCGGGGCTGATCGTCACCGGCCTTTCGGCTGGCGGCCTCGCCGGCTGCATCCTGACCGGGCCGCTGGTGCGGCGTGTCGGCCATGCCCGCGTGTTCATGGTGCTGTCGGCGCTGATCGTGCTGTCCAACGCCGCGGTCGGCGCGGGGCCGCACCCATTGCCATGGATCGCTGCACGGGCACTCTACGGCTTTGCCATATGCGGCCTGTTCATTGTCGCGCAGAGCTGGCTGAACGATGTCGTCGCCAACGCCATCCGCGGCCGGGTCATGGCTATCTTCTACGTTGCCTACGTCGCCGGGCTCGGCGTCGGCTACTCGACGCTGGCGTTGATCGATATCCGCGCGGCCGACGCGCCGCTGATCGGCATTGCCTTCACCGCGCTGTCGATCCTTCCCGTCGGGCTGACGCGGCTTGCGCAGCCGCCGGCGCCGCAAGCGGCGTCCGTGGCGCTCGGCCGCGCCTGGCGGATCTCCCCGGTCGGCGTTGCCGGTATGCTTGCCGTCGGCGGCCTGTCGATGACGATCTCGGGTTTTGCGCCGATCCATGCCACGGCCAAGGGCTACAGCCAGGCCGACGTCGCCTTGCTGCTTTCGGCAATGCCGGTCGGCACGCTGATCCTGCAGATTCCGCTCGGCTGGATTTCCGACCGCACCGACCGGCGCTTTGTGCTGATCGCGGCGTCGGCGCTTGCCGCCGCGGCGGGCCTGTTTGCCCTCGGTTTCGACGGCGGCGCGCTGGCGGTGCTGCTCGTCATCTATGTGGTCTGGGACGGCGCCTCGGAATCGATCTATTCGCTTGCCAGCGCCCATGCCGGCGACCGCGCCGGCAAGGACGACATGGTGGCGTTGTCGAGCTCGCTTTTGTTTGCCTGGTCGCTGTCCGGCTTCGTCGTACCCGGCATTGTGACCGGACTTTCCGCCGTCTACGGCACGCAGGCCTTCATCTATGTGGCAATCGTCATTGCCACAGCCTACTGCCTGTTCGTTCTCTGGCGCGTCGTCATGGTTCGGCCGGTGCCCGCCACCGAGACCGGCAGTTTCGCGCCAATGACGGCGCAGGCGCCGTTGCCTGTCGATCTCGCCTTCGCGCCCGAAGATCAGCGCGGGCGCGGAGAGCTTTGAGGGCCATCTGCCGGCCGGGTTCAAATGCTCTATTGCTGCGTGGCTGAGGCCTCCGGCTGCGGCACTTGCGGCGCCGGCGCCGGGATTGAAAGGCCTTCGGCATCGAACGCCTGCTTGACGCTCTTGGTGAGGTCGATCTGGGCGGCGAAGAAATCGGCAGCCGCCGTCCAGTAGCGCAAGGTGATGGCGACGGTGCTGTCGCCGACAGTCGCGACAAAGGCGATCGGCGCCGGCTGCCGCCTGACGCGTCGGTCGGCGGCGGCGACACCGAGCATGGTCTTCTGCGCAAAATCGATGTCGTTCCAGGAGCCGATGCTGAGCGTGATGTCGCCGCGGCGCACACCGTTGCGGGTGAAATTGCGGACCGGCTGGTTCCACAGGGTCGAGTTGGGTGCAAGCACGTAGACGCCTTCGACCGTCCTCAGCGTTGTGGCAAACAGCCCGATCTCCTCGACGGTGCCGGATATCGCGCCGACTTCGACATATTCGCCGATGCGGAACGGCCGCAGCGCCAGGAGCATGATGCCGGCGGCAATGTTCTGCAGCGTGCCTTGCAGCGCCAGGCCGATGGCCAGGCCGGCGGCACCGATAGCGGCAATGATCGAAGCCGTCTGCACGCCGAACTGGCCGAGAACCATGATTACGACCAGTCCCAGGATGGCGTAGCGGACGACCTGCGAGAAGAAATGGCGGAGCGTTTCGTCGAAGCCGCTGATATGGCCGAGGCCGGCATAGATCGAACGCTCGGCGAGGCCGGCGACGATGTAGCCGATGACCAGCAGGATGACGGCGCCGACCGCCGAAAGCGAGTAGGAGACGATCAGCGTGCTGAGTTGCGCCAGGCCGGATTGCACGGTGAGGAGAGCGTTCTGGGGATCGATCGGCATGTCGGGATTCCGGTTCGTGGATGAGCCGATAACCGCTGCGGGGCGAGGCGGTTCCGATTTTCTGGCCCGAAAAGCCGGATATTCGGCCGCTGCCGGGTGCCTGCTTGCGAGCGGTGTCTTGAAACTGCAACCTAACTCTGCCTATCTAAGCAGTGTCACCTGATTTCAGAGGTGATTTGGTTGTTCTTGCTGCGAAAGGAAATACACTGAGAACAGCACTGCGGAAGAAGGCCGACATCGTGCCTTCGCCGGCCGGGATCAGCGTAAACGACGCCGTGTCCCGCGCCATCAAGACAGTCCTTGCCAGTCTGGAAGACTCCAAGGCCGAAAACATCGTCTCAATCGACATTCAGGGGAAATCGAGCCTCGGCGACTACATGGTCGTCGCGTCGGGCCGATCGCACCGTCATGTCTCGGCTGTTGCCGATCATCTCCTCAAGGCGCTGAAGGATGCCGGGCTCGGCACTGCACGCGTCGAGGGGCTGGCTGGCGCCGACTGGGTCCTGATCGATTCGGGCGACATCATCGTCCATGTCTTCCGTCCCGAGGTCCGCGACTTCTACAATCTCGAAAAGATGTGGCAGGCGCCCGATCTCGAGGAGGAGACCCTCCACTGAGCCGTATTCGTCTTGATGCATGTCGTCGTCCGACATGCATCAGCGGCTCTTCGAGGCAGGGATGAAGATTACGGTTCATGCCGTGGGCCGAATGAAAGCCGGCCCCGAGAAGCAGTTGGCCGACCGCTATTTCGAGCGTTTTGCCAGGAGCGGTCCTGCCGTGGGCCTCGAATTCGCCGGGATCGTCGAGATTGCCGAAGGTCGCGCGCAGACGGCCAATGAGCGCCGGCGCGAGGAAGGCCAGAAACTGCAGACGCACTTGCAACCGGGCACGGCGCTGATGCTGCTGGATGAGCGCGGCAAGAACCTTTCCTCCGAGGATTTCGCCGGTCGCATAGGTTCGCTGCGCGATGGCGGGCGCAAGGCGCTGGTGATCGCCATTGGCGGCGCCGACGGCCATGACCAGTCACTGCGCGACCTGGCTGATCTGACGGTGTCGCTCGGCGCGCTGACCTGGCCGCATCAGCTGGTCCGCGTGATGCTGGGCGAGCAGCTTTACCGGGCGGCCACGATCCTTTCCGGTCACCCCTACCATCGTTCATGAAGTCGGCTCCGTCGGCGAATTGATGCCAGCCGCCCGGATTTTTGCCCCAATGCTCATCGACAGTTTGGGCTCATGGGGTTTGTCGATGACGGCCGGGGCTCGAACATGGTTGATGGTTCGTTAACGAAGCCGCGCATAGAGTTGGGCTTCAATGTCTGAAGACTGGAAATCACGAACGGGCTCCTGGCGCGTGCGCTACGGCATCGCCGTGGCGACGATCGCGCTTTCGCTCGGCGTCGCGCGGGCCGAGAACACGCTCGACCTGGCGCCCGACCCGGACCAGAGCCGCGCCGAATACGAAAAAGTATCGAAAGAGATCACGCTGTCGTCCGAGCGGCTGGCCAAGCTCGCCGCTGACATAGCGGCTGTCAAGAAGGACCACGCCTCGATCACCGCGGCGCTGATCCAGTCGGCGATGACCGAGCAGAAGCTCGGCCAGGACATCGAGGACATTGGCGGCAAGCTGGAAGGGCTGAAGGCGCAGGGGCAGAAGATCCGCGCCTCACTGGCCGCCAGACGCGACGTTCTGGCCGAAGTGCTCGGCGCGCTGCAGCGCATGGGGCTCAATCCGCCGCCGGCGATCCTGGTCAAGCCGGAGGACGCATTGTCGTCGGTGCGCAGCGCCATCCTGCTCGGTGCCGTGGTGCCGGAACTGCGCCACCAGACCGACATGTTGCTGGCCGACCTCAAGGAGCAGTCGCGGGTGACGGCCTCGATCGAGGCCGAGCGGGCGCGGCTGACGGCAGCTGTCGGCGAGCAGGCGGCGGAAAAAAAGCGGCTCGGCATGCTGCTCGAAGCCAAGCAGAAGCTCGCCGCCGATACGCAAACCGCGCTGGCCGCCGAAAAGCAGCGGTCCGCGACGCTGGCGGCCAAGGCCGGCAGCCTGAAAGAACTGATCGCCTCGCTCGAGGCCGACAGAGCCCGCAAGGCGGCGGATGCGGCCAAGGCAGCCGAGCAAAAGACGGCCGACGCCGACAAGGGCCCGGCATCGGCTGCGGCGCCGACGGAATTGGCCTCGCTGCCGGTGCCGGAGAGCAACAGGCTCACCGCTGCCGCGCCGTTTTCCGCGCTTCAAGGGCAGATCGCGCTGCCGGTCACCGGCAGGATCAAGCGGCGCTTCGGGGCCGACGACGGTAACGGCGCGGTGATGCTCGGTGACATGGTTGCGACACAATCGGGAGCCATCGTCACAGCGCCGGCGGATGGAAATGTGCTTTATGCGGGGCCTTTCCGCTCTTACGGTCAACTCTTGATCCTGAATGCGGGTGACGGCTATCATGTCGTCCTGGCGGGGATGAGCAGAATCAGCGTCGCGTCTGGCCAGTCGGTGCTCGCAGGTGAGCCGGTCGGCGCGATGGGAGAGGCCCGGGTGGCGAGCACCTCGGCATCGAAGAATGGAAATGCCACACCGGAGCTCTATGTCGAGTTCCGCAAGGATGGAAAACCCGTCGATCCGGCCCCATGGTGGGCGGACCGTTTTTCTGGAAGGACGTGAATGATGCGGAAACTGTCGCTTCTGTTTGCCGGTGCGCTGATGGGTGCATCGGCGATGAGCCTGGTCTATGGCGCGCCCGGCTCGACAGCGAAGGCTGCGGGCTCCGAGACCTATAAGCAACTGGCGATCTTCGGCGATATCTTCGAACGGGTAAGGGCGAATTATGTGACGCCGCCCGACGACAAGTCGCTGGTTGAAAATGCCATCAACGGCATGCTGTCGTCGCTCGACCCACACTCCTCCTACATGAATGCCGAAGAAGCGCAGGACATGCGCGTGCAGACCAAGGGCGAATTCGGCGGCCTCGGCATCGAGGTCACCATGGAGAACGACCTGGTCAAGGTGATCACGCCGATCGACGATACGCCGGCCGCCAAGGCAGGCGTGCTCGCCGGCGACTATATCGCCAAGATCGACGGCGAGGAGGTCCGCGGCCTGACCCTCAACGACGCCGTCGAGAAGATGCGCGGGCTGGTCAATACGCCGATCAAGCTCACCATCCTGCGCCAGGGCGCCGACAAGCCGATCGAACTGACCGTCGTGCGCGATATCATCAAGGTCAAGGCGGTCAAGTTCCGGGTCGAAAACGACATCGGCTACATGAAGATCACCTCCTTTACCGAAAAGACCTATGACGACCTCGAGAATGCCATCGACACCATCAAGAAGCAGGTGCCGAACGACAAGCTCAAGGGCTACGTGCTCGACCTGCGCCTCAATCCGGGCGGTTTGCTCGACCAGGCGGTGAGCGTGTCGGATGCCTTCCTCGACCGTGGCGAGATCGTCTCGACGCGCGGCCGCGATCCGAAGGACGTCACCCGCTTCGACGCGCGGGCCGGCGACGACATCGGCGGCAAGCCGCTGATCGTGCTCGTCAATGGCGGCTCGGCCAGCGCATCGGAAATCGTTGCCGGCGCGCTGCAGGATCTGCGCCGCGCCACCGTGGTCGGCACGCAGTCCTTCGGCAAGGGTTCGGTGCAGACCATCATTCCGCTCGGCGAGAACGGGGCACTGCGGTTGACGACGGCGCTCTATTACACGCCGTCCGGCAAGTCGATCCAGGGCAAGGGCATCACGCCCGACATCAAGGTCGACCAGCCGCTGCCGGCGGAACTGCAGGGCAGGGACCTGACGCGCGGCGAATCGGACCTCAAGGGCCATATCAAGGGCGCCGACGAAAGCACGACCGGTTCGGGCTCGGCCGCCTATGTGCCGCCGGAACCCAAGGACGATTTGCAGCTCATCTATGCCGAGCAACTGCTGCGCGGCCAGAAGACCGATCCGGCGTTCCCGCCGAATCCGCAAAAGGCCGTGTTGAACCAGTAAGGGCGGGCAAGCCGGGCCAAACAGGTCTGGCTGCCTGAGCGAAGCGATGCGATGCTGCCGGGGCCGCGAGGCTCCGGCAGTTTGATTCGGGGCTGCGGCCGGCATGCTGCGCGTCCAGTGGAGCAAGGGGACGCGCCGACATTTTGGATTTTGCGCCTCCGGAGAAGGTTTACTTCGGGGATGCACGCCGGGGGGTGCGGGCTTGGCTGATATCGGCAAGGACATAGAACGACCTCTCGGACAGGCGATCCGGCTGCCGCGCTCAGGCAGCGGGATCAGCGCCGGTGCGGTCGCGGCCGCGCTTGTCGTGCTGTCCGTGGTCGGCGTCTCCAGCGCGATCGCCTTGCGAGACAAGCCGTTCCGGAAGCTGCAAGAAGTAGCCGTTTCGACGCCGAAGACGCCGGCGGCGGATACCGTCGCCGCGCCCGCCAAGGCGACGCCCGAAATGGCTGCGCCAAGCAACGCAAGGGGGGCCAACATAAGCGGGCCGAAGACGGGCGGTCCGCAGATCATCCATGTCCAGACCGAAGAGGGCGACGGTCCACCCAATGCGGCCATCGTCATCCGCGACCCTTCGACGATCGGCCAGAACCTCAGGATCGCGCACATTCCCGACAAGGCGCTGGTCGAGGCCAGCGAAACCGGTCCGTTGCCGATCCGCGCCGCCGACGGCAGGCGCCCGTTCGATGTCTATGCGCGGCCGTGGTCCGGGGCTCGCGGTGCACGCGTCGCGCTCGTCATCGGCGGGCTTGCCGTGTCGCAGACCGGCACGCAGGCAGCCATCGCCAAGCTGCCGGCGGAAGTGACGCTGGCCTTCGCGCCGCAAGGCAACAGCATCGGCCGCTGGATGCAGGTGGCGCGGCAGAGCGGCCATGAGGTCATCATGCAGGTACCGCTTGAGCCGTTCGACTATCCGAACGTCAATCCCGGCCGTAACACGCTGACCGTGGCTGCAACGCCGGACGAGAATTTGAAGAATTTACGCTGGGCGCTGTCGCGAACGACCAACTACACCGGCGTCATGAACTATATGGGCGCCCGCTTTTCGGCCGACGCGACGGCGATGGGGCCGTTGATGGCCGAGCTTGGCAAGCGTGGTCTGGCCTATGTCGACGACGGTTCGTCGGCGCGCAGCCTGGCACCCGAACTGGCGCTGAAGGACGGCGTGCCGTTCGTCGGCGGCGATACGGCGATCGATGCGGTGCAGGACCGCGGCGCCATATTGAAGAAACTGGATGGGCTGGAAGCGACGGCACGGGCGAAAGGGTTTGCCGTCGGCATCGGCTCGGCTTTCGACCTGACGGTGGATACCGTGTCTTCCTGGGTGACCGAGGCCAAGAAGCGTGGCATCGAGATCGTGCCGGTTTCGGCGGTGGCCATAGATCCGGAAAAAGGCTGAGATGGCAAAGAACAAGCTCGTTGACCCCGAGACGCTGCCCTACCGGCCCTGCGTAGGGGTGATGGTCCTCAATGAGGCCGGCCTGGTCTGGGTCGGCCGTCGCATTGCCGAGCCGGACAGCGAATTCGCTGGAACGACGCAGCTCTGGCAGATGCCGCAGGGCGGCATCGATGATGGCGAGGAGCCGCTGCCCGCGGCGGCGCGTGAACTTTACGAAGAGACCGGCATGCGCTCGGTGTCGCTGCTGGCCGAGGCGCCGCACTGGATCAAATACGACCTGCCGGCGCATCTGGTCGGCGTCGCCTTCAAGGGACGATATCGCGGCCAGACGCAGAAATGGTTTGCCTTCCGTTTCCACGGCGACGAAACCGAGATCGCGATCAATCCGCCGCCGGGTGGCCACAAGGCCGAGTTCGACCGGTGGGCGTGGCGGCCGATGCTGGAATTGCCGGGCCTAATCGTGCCGTTCAAGCGCAAGGTCTACGAAGACGTGGTGGCGGCGTTCCGGCACCTGGTGGCGTAGCCGCCGGCCTTCCGTTAAAACAGGTCGGCATGAACGACATCTCCAGCAAATCTCTTCCGCCGACCGTCACCCTGGGCGAACCGATCAGCGAAGCCGCGGCAGGGGCGATCCTGACCATCGATCTCGGCGCCGTCCGTGAGAACTACCGGCGGCTGAAGGCGCGGCTGGGCGGCGTCGGCTGTGCTGGAGTGGTCAAGGCCGACGGCTATGGGATTGGCGCGGCGCCGGTGGCGGCGGCGCTGATGGGTGAGGGCTGTAATACTTTCTTTGTTGCGCATTTGGCCGGCGGCATCTTGCTGCGCAAGGCGCTCGGCTCAGACCCGGCCATTTATGTGCTGAACGGCATTCCGCCGGGTGCGGAAAGGGAAGCGGTTGCGGCAGGGCTTTGCACCGTACTCAACAGCGCCAGCCAGCTCTCGGCATGGCGTGAAGCGGCGGGGCGGGTGGGCCGCAAATTGCCAGCCGCCGTCCAGGTCGACAGCGGCATGTCGCGGCTCGGCATGACGCCATCCGAGGTGAAGGCAGTCGCGCAGGATCCGCAGGCTTTCGACGGTGTCGAACTGACGTTCGTGATGAGCCATCTCGCCTGCGCCGATGAACCCGAGCAGCCGGCCAACGAGCGGCAGCGGCTGGAATTCGAACGGCTGCGCCGGATGCTGCCGGAAGCGCCGGCTTCCTTTGCCAATTCATCAGGCATTTTTCTCGGGCAGCGCTATCACTACGACCTCGTTCGTCCGGGTGCCGCTCTCTATGGCGTCAATCCGACGCCGGCGAAGGACAATCCGATGCTGCCGGTGGTGCGATTGCAAGCCAAGGTCATCCAGACGCGGATATTGGAGGCCGGCGCCGGTGTCGGCTACGGTCACACTTTCCACACCAAGGCTCCGCTTGCCGCGGCTACGATTTCGCTCGGCTATGGCGATGGCTGGCATCGACGCGCCGCTTCCTCCGCCTGGCTCGAAAATGTGCGGCTGCCCTTCGTCGGCCGGGTTTCGATGGATTCGATCATCCTCGACATTTCCGCATTGCCGCCCGGCAGGCTGAAGGCCGGCGACCTCGTCGAACTCATTGGACCGTCGTCGCAGACGGTGGACCAGGTAGCCGGCCAAGCCGGCACCATCGGCTATGAGGTCTTGACCTGCCTCGGCCACCGTTTCCACCGGCGCTATGTGAATGGCTAGGACGCAAGGTTGTTGTCCTCACGCATGTCTTTTCCCTAAGCATCGGCACTTGGCTGACGCCACAGAATCCGGCAGACATGAGGCGGCGATGATCCCGGTCTCGAATCCCGACGAGATGCCGCCGCGGAGAACCAAACGATGAAGATCTTCGTGCTGGGCGGCGGCGTGATCGGGGTCACCACCGCCTATTTTCTTGCCGAGGCCGGTCATCAGGTGACGGTGATCGATCGCCAGAAAGGCCCGGCGCTGGAAACCAGCTTTGCCAATGCCGGCGAGATCTCGCCCGGCTATGCCTCGCCCTGGGCCGGGCCCGGCGTTCCGCTGAAGGCCATCAAATGGCTTTTGATGAAGCACGGTCCACTGGTGGTGCGACCGGCCCTCGATCCGCATATGTGGATGTGGCTGGTCAAGATGCTGCGCAATTGCACGGCTGAACGCTACGCGCTGAACAAGGCGCGCATGGTGCCGCTGGCCGAGTACAGCCGCGACACGCTGAAGGCGCTGCGCGAGGCGACCGGCATCGCCTATGACGAGCGCGCCAAAGGCACGCTGCAGCTCTTCCGAACGCAAAAGCAGATCGACGGCGTCGGCGGCGATGTCGAGGTGCTGAAGGCCTATGGCGTCCCCTACGAGGTCCTCGACCCCGACGGCTGCATTGCGGCCGAGCCTGGGCTGGCCGGCGTGCGCGAAAAATTCGTCGGTGGCCTGCGGTTGCCCGGCGACGAAACCGGCGACTGCAAGATGTTCACCGACAGGCTTGCCAAGCTTTGCGCGGTACGCGGCGTCACCTTCGAATACGACACGGAGATACGGCGCGTCGTCAAGAAGCGCGATCGCATCACCAACGTCAGCACCAGCAAGGGCTGGATGGTCGCTGATGCCTATGTGATGGCGATGGGCAGCTATTCGGCACGGTTCATGCGCATGCTGAAGCGGCCCATCCCGGTCTACCCGGTCAAGGGCTATTCGATCACCCTGCCGATCAAGGACGCCGCCGCCGCACCGGTCTCGACCGTGATGGACGAGAGCTACAAAGTAGCGATCACCCGGCTCGGCGACCGTATCCGGGTCGGCGGCACGGCGGAGATTTCCGGCTTCGACCTGCGGCTGCACGAATCGCGGCGGCGCACGCTCGAACATTCGGTCGGCGACCTGTTTCCGGGCAGCGGCGACATGCGATCGGCGACCTTCTGGTGCGGGCTGCGGCCGATGACACCCGACGGGCCGCCGCTGATCGGCCGCACCGATTTCTCCAATCTCTATCTCAACACCGGCCATGGCACACTCGGCTGGACCATGGCCTGCGGCTCGGCCAAAGTTCTGGCCGACATCATCTCCAGCCGGGTGCCGGACATCGACGTCGGCGATCTCGGGCCCGGACGATACGCCAAGTAAGACGCCCACCAGCTAAGACAGCCAGCGGCCGGCAGGCTCACGCAAACAAACCCCTGTCCCGTTCGACGGCCTTGGTAATGAAGCTCGCGACGACCTGGACGCGGCGCAGCGGCCTGACCGATTCATGATAGACCAGCCAGTAGGCGCGGCGTATGGGTGCGACGATATCGAGAGGCACCAGCTCCGGCATCGAGCGGACAACGAAGGTGTGCAGGATGCCGATGCCGGCGCCGGAACGCACTGCTTCGGCCTGGCCGAGCGCGGAGGAAATAGCGAAGCTGGTGCGCCAGTCGGGGCTGAATTCGGCCGCGTAGTCGAGCGAGCGACTGACGATCAGGTCCGGCACGTAGCCGATCAGCGTATGCTGGCCTAGCTCGGCGGCGGTTCCGGGCAGGCCATGGGTGTCGGCGTAGGCCCGCGACGCGAACAGGCCGAGCGTGTAGTCGACCAGCTTTCCCGCCACCAGGCGGCCTTCCGTCGGCCGTTCGACGGTGATGGCAATGTCGGCCTCGCGCCGGGACAAAGAGAAGGAGCGTGGCACCGGCACCAGCTGGATGGTGAGCTCACGGTGCAGAGCGGTCAGCGCGCCGAGGCGCCTGGCCAGGAAGGCGACGCCAAAGCCATCCGGCGCGCCGATGCGCACGGTGCCCGAGACGTCGTCGCCTTCGCCTGAAACGGTCGAGCGCGCGGCGATCATGTCGCCCTCCATGCGTTCGGCAATCTCGAGGAAACGCTCGCCCGCCGGCGTCAGCTCGCTGCCGGTGGTAAGCCGGCGAAACAGTTTTGTCCTGAGCGCATCCTCGAGGGCGGCAATGCGGCGCGAGACGGTCGCGTGATTAAGCTCCAGCCGCCTGGCGGCGCCGAGGATCTGGCCGGCCCGCGCTACGGCAAGGAAGATACGGGCATCATCCCAGTTCATGAGGGTGGTCCTGGCGATAACGATCAAAACCGCGTTCCTTCGCGCCCCCCTCTGTCCTGCCGGACATCTCCCCCTCAAGGGGGAAGATTGGCAGTTTCGCCGCAGGCGTCTTTCTTGCCGCGGTGAAGATTTCCGAAGGCGGGCGTGACAGCCAATCTCCCCCCTTGAGGGGGAGATGTCCGGCAGGACAGAGGGGGGCGGTGAAGGAACTCAATCTCAATCCTTGCTGCTGGGGACCTGCATTCTTCCTATTTGCGAGAATTGATGCTCTGCCGTCAACCGCTATCTATTCTCCGCACAACGGTTGCGTTTTCGCTCGCGTTGCCATCGCTCCCGCAAAGGCGGACAATGCCTCATCACGAACCAGGGAGAGAGACCATGATCGAATACGGTCATTTCATCGGCGGCAAGCGCGTCGCCGGAACCAGCGGCCGCAAGCAGGACGTCATGCAGCCGATGGACGGCACGGTGCGCGGCACGGTGGCGCTGGCTTCGCAGGCGGAATTGCGCGCGGCGGTCGAAAACGCCAAGGCCGCACAGCCCGGCTGGGCGGCGACCAATCCGCAGCGACGCGTACGCGTCCTGATGCGGTTCCTCGAGCTGGTCGCCAAGGAGTATGACGCGCTGGCCGAGATATTGGCGCGCGAACACGGCAAGACCATCGCCGACGCCAAGGGCGACATCCAGCGCGGCCTCGAAGTGGTCGAGGTCTGCATCGGTGCGCCGCATATGATGAAGGGCGAGTTCACCGATGGCGCCGGCCCCGGCATCGACGTCTATTCGATGCGCCAGCCGCTCGGCGTGGTCGCCGGCATCACGCCGTTCAATTTTCCGGCGATGATCCCGTTGTGGAAGATCGCGCCGGCCATCGCCTGCGGCAATGCCTACATCCTCAAGCCGTCGGAGCGCGATCCGGGCGTGCCGATGCGGATTGCCGAACTGTTCATCGAGGCCGGTCTGCCGGCGGGCATCCTCAATGTCGTCAACGGCGACAAGGAAGTGGTCGACGCCATCCTCGACGATCCCGACATCAAGGCCATCGGTTTCGTAGGCTCGACACCGATCGCCCAGTACATCTATTCGCGCGGCTGTGCGGCCGGCAAGCGCGTGCAGTGCTTCGGCGGCGCCAAGAACCACATGATCATCATGCCCGATGCCGACATGGACCAGACGGTCGACGCGCTGATCGGCGCCGGCTACGGCTCGGCCGGCGAGCGCTGCATGGCGATCTCGGTGGCCGTCCCGGTCGGCAACGACACCGCCAACCGGCTGATGGAAAGACTGGTGCCGCGCGTCGAGAGCCTGAAGGTCGGTCCGTCGACGGATTCTTCCGCCGATTTCGGCCCGCTGGTGACGGCGCAGGCGTTGGAACGGGTCAAATCCTATGTCGACACCGGCGTCAAGGAAGGCGCCAAGCTGGTCGTCGACGGCCGCGGCTTTTCCATGCAGGGCTACGAGAACGGCTACTATATGGGCGGCTGCCTGTTCGACAACGTGACCGCCGACATGCGCATCTACAAGGAAGAGATCTTTGGGCCGGTGCTGTCGGTGGTGCGCGCACCGACCTACGAGAACGCCATCAAGCTCGCCAACGAGCACGAGATGGGCAATGGCGTCGCCATCTTCACCCGCGACGGCGACGCGGCGCGCGACTTCGCCTCGCGGGTTCAGGTCGGCATGGTCGGCATCAACGTGCCGATCCCGGTGCCGATCGCCTACTACACCTTTGGCGGCTGGAAGGCGTCCTCCTTCGGCGACCTCAACCAGCACGGGCCGGACGCGTTCCGCTTCTACACCAAGACCAAGACGGTAACGTCGCGCTGGCCGTCCGGCGTGAAGGATGGTGCCGAGTTCGTCATCCCGACGATGAACTGATCCAAATCGCAGAAAGCAAGAAAAGGCCCGGGCACCAAGCTCGGGCCTTTTTGTCGCGGTCTTCATCGGCATGAACACTAATGTGATGGAACCAAGAAGGCAGCAATCTTCTTAGGTTGCAGTCCTGCCGCGAAGGAGACGCTGGCAGATCAACCAACGGCGCTGGTGACGGCTCCGGGGGATATGTCCGGCGCAAAGGAGGTGTCAGATGGCACGTCTCATGGCGACAATAGCTTGCGCTGCAGTGGCAGTTTCCGCGATACCGGCAATGGCTGCCGAGCAATGCGCGGCTCGCGCCGATATGGTCAAGGCGCTCGGCGAGAAGTTTCATGAAAACCCGAGCGCAGTCGGCGTCGTCAATCCGAATGTGGTGCTTGAAGTCTTCGTTTCCGACAAGGGCACATGGACCATCCTCGCCAGCGACACAAAAGGTCAAAGCTGCGTGATTTCAGTCGGCGAAGGCTGGGAAAGCGCGATGACGACAGCGGCGCTGCCAGGCATCTGAACGATTTATCACGGGTCTGCGCGCCTCGGCATGGCCGCGCGGCCTGTCGCTCATTCTTTCGGCGACAACCGTAAAACGGATCTGCAGGCGCCCGCTTGGGCGCCTGCTTGCGCTTTTCCATTGCCGATACCATATATCGAGAACATAATGGGAACATCTGGAATCGTTCCCACCAATGGCAGACCGGAACACAGAAAGGAACGACGCGATGATGATGACGTCGGAACCGGCCTGGATCGCTCCGGCAAAATGAGGCCGTCAAACCCCTCCTTTGCCGGAACGTGATGGCAAAGGAGGTGCCCTATGGCACGCAAATCGCTGTTGAGATGGGTGAAAACCCTGGTTTTTGCTGGCGCATTGGCGGTGGGTACGAACACCGCAGGCGCGCAATATCAATACTGCGTTGAACATGGCGAGATCGTCGCCCATTTGAGCGAGAAGTTCCAGGAAAGGCAGTTTGCTTTGGGGCTAATCGGTCATGAGGCGGTCATGGAAGTCTTTGTCGCCGAGACCGGAACCTGGACCATCGTCGTCACCGATATCGCTGGCAGAAGCTGCATCGTCGCGGCCGGCGACAATTGGGAAAACGTGATGGCCCTGCCCGGCCAGGGCGCATGACGAAATGGCAGGCTCAGCGCGTAGCAGCCGCCTCGGCATGGCCGCGCAAAAGCGCCATCAGCCGCTTGGCGTCCTTGGCCGCGGCCTCTTCGTCGCCGGCGAGGATCGAGCGGATCAGCGCGACATGGTGCTCGGCGGATTCGGCCAAGCCGGTATCGGCCTTGTAGCGAAACCAGAAGCGGCGGCTGTGGGTTTGCAAGGGTGCCGCCAGGCGCGCGGCGAACGGGTTGTCGGCAGCCAGCGCCAGCGCCTCGTCGAGCGCCTTGTCGGCCTGGATGAAGTAGAACACATTTTCCGAAATCACCGCCTTTTGCATGGCAAGGGCAGCGTCATGGAACAGGTCGGCGGCCTCGCGGGTAACGAAGCGGGCGGCCGAGCGGGCAAGCACCACCTCGACGCCACGGCGGGCGTCGAGGACACGCAGCCAGTCGCCGGGGTGGAGCGGCGCGATGGCGATGCCGGCGCGCGGCCGGACCTCGAGCAGCCCCTCCCAGGCCAGCCGCTGGATTGCTTCGCGAACCGGGGTGCGGCCGAGGCCGAGCCTGTCGATCAGCGCCCCCTCGGTGATGAAGCTCGCCGGCGCCAGTTCGAGAGTTACGATCATGTGCTCGAGCCTGCGGTAGGCCTTCGCGGTCGCCGGCTCGGAGCCCGGTCTGTCATATACCAATGCGACTTCTCCTGATATATTGTTGATATATCATATCAGATTCAATGTTGACAGCCGGCTTCTTAAGAAATATACGGCTGATATATCAGATGGAGTGATCGACATGTGGGCCGGAGTCTTCCCCGCCGTTACGACCAAATTCACCGAGGACGACGGCCTCGACCATGCCGAGATGGAGCGCTGCTTTGCGCTGCAGATGGAGGCCGGCTGTGACGGCATCATCGTCTGCGGGTCGCTCGGCGAGGGCCCGATGCTGTCGCACGACGAGAAGATCGCGGTGCTGAAGACCGCGCAGAAGATCGCCGGCAAGAAACCGGTGCTGTTGACGGTCAACGAGGCCGGTACACGCGAGGCGGCGGCGATCGCGCGCCGCGCCGCCAAGGAAGGCGCCAACGGTTTGATGGTGGTGCCGAGCCCGATCTACCATACCAATGCCGAGGAGACGGTCGCGGCACTCAGCGCCGTCGCCGCGGCCGGCGACCTGCCGGTGATGATCTACTCCAACCGGCTTGCCTATCGCGTCGACGTCACCGTCGACCAGATGGAGGAACTGGCGAAGGACCAGCGCTTCGTCGCCATCAAGGAGTCCTCCGACGATATCCGCCGCTCGACCGAGATCATCAACCGCCTCGGCGACCGCTACGATTTGTTCACCGGCGTTGACAATCTCGCCTTCGAGGCGCTGTCGGTCGGCGCTATCGGCTGGGTGGCGGGCCTGGTCACCGCGTTCCCGCGCGAGACGGTCGCCATTTACCAGCTGATGAGACAGGGCCGTCGCGAGGAGGCGTTGAAGATCTACCGCTGGTTCCGGCCGCTGCTCGACCTCGACGTCTCGACCTATCTGGTGCAGAACATCAAGCTCGCCGAAGTGTTGGCGATCAACACCAACGACCGCGTGCGCATGCCGCGCCAGCCATTGTCGGGCGAGCAGCGCAAGGCAGTCGAAAAGATCGTCAGGGATGCGCTGGCGGTGCGGCCAGAGCTGCCGACATTCTGATCCGGTCGCTTTGAAGGCATTTGCAGATGTGCAGCGCGGCGCATGGCAATGAATGATAATGCTACGCTCGATGTCGCCATCATTGGTGGCGGCATCATCGGCATCTGCGCCGCCGCCTTTCTGGCCGAGGCGGGCCAAAATGTCACGATCATCGATCGGACGGGGATCTGTGAGGAAACCAGCTCCGGCAATGCCGCTGCCTTTGCCTTCTCCGATGTGCTGCCGCTCGCCCACAAGGGCATGATCAAGCAGTTGCCGAAATGGCTCGCCGACCCGCTCGGCCCGCTCAGCATCCCACCCGCGTATCTGCCGAAGCTGCTGCCCTGGCTGGTCCGCTTCTGGCGCGCCGGCCGAAGCGACCGCTATGAAGCCGGCCTTGCCGCGCAGGCCGGGATGATGAAGCTCGCCGAGGCGGAATGGATGGGCTTGCTCGACCGCTCCGGCACACGGCCGATGCTGCATGAGGACGGCTCGCTCGAACTCTACGACAGCGAGGCCGAGTTCAAGGCCTCGCTGACCGGCTGGGCGGCAAGGCAGCGCTTCGGCATCGGCTTCAGCCATGTCGAGGGGAGCGCTCTCACAGCCCTGCAGCCCGGTCTGTCGCCGCGCTTCGTCAAGGGAACGTTCGTGCCGGGGTGGAAAACCGTTGCCGATCCCAAGCTGCTTGGAAAGGCCTTGTGGGCCTATGCCGAGAGGTTGGGCGCCGGGTTCGAAAGGGCCCGGATCGAGCGTGTCAAGGCGGGACAGGACGGCGCGATCTTGACCACGGCCGACGGCACGCGGCGACGGGCGAAGCACGTCGTCATCGCTGCCGGGGCCTGGTCGCATCTGCTGGCGAGACATCTCGGCGACGGAATCCCGCTGGAGACCGAGCGTGGCTACAACACGACGTTGCCGAAGACTGCCTTCGACGTAAAGCGGCAATTGATCTTCTCCGGGCATGGCTTCGTCATCACGCCGCTCGAGACGGGCCTGCGCGTCGGCGGCGCGGTCGAACTCGGCGGCCTTGAGAGGCCGCCCAATTATGCGCGCTCGAAAGCGCTGCTCGAAAAGGCGCAGAAATTCCTGCCGGGACTGGATCCGGCCAATGGACGCGAATGGATGGGGTTCCGGCCGTCGCTGCCGGATTCGCTGCCGGTGATCGGGCGATCGCAACAAACGCCGTCGGTGGTGTATGGTTTCGGCCACGGTCACCTCGGCCTGACCCAGGCCGCGGCGACCGGGCGCTTGATCCGCGAGCTCGTTCTCGAGCAGAATCCATCGCTCGATCTCGGCCCGTTCAGCCTGCAACGGTTTTGAGTTCGAAGACATTCAGTTGGGAGCCGGCATGGCCAAGAATTCCTTCTTCTGCATAGACGGCCACACCTGCGGCAATCCGGTGCGGCTGGTCGCCGGCGGTGGGCCTTTGCTCAAGGGCTCAACGATGATGGAGCGGCGAGCGCATTTCCTGGCCGAATATGACTGGATCCGCACCGGGCTGATGTTCGAGCCGCGCGGCCATGACGTGATGTCCGGCTCGATCCTCTATCCGCCGACGCGTGAAGATTGCGACATCGCCATCCTGTTCATCGAAACCTCGGGCTGCTTGCCGATGTGCGGCCACGGCACCATCGGCACGGTAACTTTTGCCGTCGAGCATGGGCTGATCAAGCCGAAGACACCGGGCGTGCTCAGGCTGGATACGCCGGCAGGCGTGGTCGTAGCGGAGTACAGCCAAGTCGGCGACTATGTCGAGGAGGTGCGCATCACCAATGTGCCTTCCTTCCTCTATGCCGAGGCACTGACGGTCGAATGCCCCGGGCTCGGCGAGATCAGCGTCGATGTCGCCTATGGCGGCAATTTCTACGCCATCGTCGAACCGCAAAAGACCTATCGCGACATGGCCGACCATTCGGCCGGCGAACTGATCGCCTGGAGCCCGGTGGTGCGGCAGCGGCTCAACGAAAAATATACCTTCGTGCATCCGGAGAATCCCGGCATCAATACGCTGTCGCACATATTGTGGACCGGCGCGCCGACCAACCCGCAAGCCGATGCCCGCAACGCCGTCTTCTACGGCGACAAGGCAATCGACCGGTCGCCCTGCGGCACCGGCACCTCGGCGCGTATGGCGCAGCTTCACGCCAAGGGCAAGCTTGGGGTTGGCGACGACTTCGTCCACGAATCGATCATTGGTTCGCTGTTCAAGGGCAGGGTCGAGGAAGAGGTCACCGTCGCCGGCAAGCCGGCAATCATTCCCTCGATCGGCGGCTGGGCACGAATGACCGGATTGAACACGATCTTCATCGACGACCGCGACCCGTTCGCGCACGGCTTCGTCGTCAAATAGAAAAAACACTGACGCAAGGGAAAGAGAGAGCGCAAGCGGATTGACGTCAACGGCGCAACGATCCCGCTCATCAACTTATTTTGACGGCGATTTCTTCGAAATGGAGCGCATGCTGCGATTGAATCGTCAAAGACATTGCGTTAGGCCAATGGTAGGGTCCGCGATGGTCCAGGGGGCGGACGGGAACAAAACGGGCAATCGAACGGCGTGCGGCGAAAACACGCATAATGATCGAAAAATCACGTTGCAATCCGGGCTCGAAACTTTACGACTAGGGGAAATACGAAAAGGAATGCGTCTGCATGGGCGACATTCCAGGGGAGCCACGACAGCATGCAGTATTTTGTCCAGCAGCTTATCAATGGGCTGACGCTGGGATCGATCTATGGGCTGATCGCGATCGGCTATACGATGGTCTACGGCATCATCGGCATGATCAATTTCGCCCATGGCGACATTTTCATGATCGGCGCTTTCACCGCGCTCATCGTTTTCCTTATCCTCGGTGCGTTGTTCTATTCGCTGCCGATCGTCGTTGCGCTGCTGATCATGATGATCGTCGCGATGCTGCTGACCAGCCTGTATAATTGGACGATCGAGAAGGTGGCCTACCGGCCTTTGCGCGGTTCATTCCGGCTGGCGCCGCTGATCACCGCGATTGGCATGTCGATTGCGCTGTCCAATTTCGTCCAGGTGACCCAAGGGCCGCGCAACAAGCCGGTCCCGCCAATGGTGTCCAAGGTCTACAACATCGAAGGCATCAGCGTCTCGCTGAAGCAGATCATCATCGTCCTGGTCACCATAGTCCTGCTGGCGCTGTTCTGGTACCTGGTCAACAAGACCTCGCTCGGTCGGGCGCAGCGCGCCTGCGAGCAGGACCGCAAGATGGCCGCACTGCTTGGCATCGACGTCGACCGCACCATCTCGATCACCTTCATCATGGGCGCCGCCCTTGCCGCCGTCGCCGGCACGTTGTTCCTGATGTACTACGGTGTGGTGGTGTTTTCCGACGGCTTTACGCCCGGTGTGAAGGCATTTACTGCCGCGGTGCTCGGCGGCATCGGCTCACTGCCCGGCGCCGTGCTCGGCGGGCTGATGATTGGCTTCATCGAAAGCATGTGGTCGGCTTATTTTTCGATCGATTACAAGGACGTCGCCGCCTTTTCCATCCTGGCGATCGTGCTGATCTTCCTGCCTTCCGGCATTCTCGGCCGGCCAGAAGTCGAAAAGGTCTGAGATCATGGCGGTTACCGTGTCTCCGGAAAGCACCGTCGTCGCCACCCCGGTCCAGCGCGCTTTTCGCGAAGCGCTCTATGCCGGCGCCATCTCGCTTGGCCTGTTCGTGCTGTTCATCGGCCTGAAGACCGACCAGAACATCTCCAACGAACTGATCCTGGTGCAGCGCTGGGGCTTGCTCGCCGGCGTCGTGATCGCCACCATGGCCGGACGCTTCCTTTACGTCGCCTATGGCCAACCCTTCCTGGCGAACCAGAAGATCGTCGACGTCGCCACCGGCCTGCTGCCGGTCAGCCTGGCTTCGCGATTCTTCCGCTTTCCCGCGTTCATCGTGGCGCTCGCCGTCGCCGTTATTCTGCTCGCGCTCAGCGGCTTTCTGACCGACGCCTTAGGGCCGGAACTTTCCGATTTCGTGCGGTTCGTGCGGGCGCTTGCAATCATCTATGCGCTGGCCTGGCTGATTTATCATTTCCGGGCCTTCATTCATGCTCATTTCTCGGCATTGGGCATAACTGCACTGGCGCTCTACCCGATCGTGGTGGTGTTGGTGCTGGCGCTATATGCCGGGTCGATGGCCGCCGGTTTCCAGGGCTCGCTGAAATATGTCGACAATTACGGCATCCAGATCCTGATCTACGTGATGCTGGCCTGGGGGCTGAATATCGTTATCGGCTTGGCCGGCCTGCTCGATCTCGGCTATGTCGCCTTCTACGCCGTCGGTGCCTACGCCTATGCGCTGCTCGGCACGCATTTCGGCCTCTCCTTCTGGATCCTGCTGCCCGCCGCCGGCCTGATGGCTGCGTTTTGGGGGGTGATGCTAGGCTTCCCGGTGCTGCGCTTGCGCGGTGACTATCTGGCGATCGTGACGCTCGCCTTCGGCGAAATCATAAGGCTGGTGATCATCAACTGGCGCGAGGTGACCAACGGCTCGGCCGGCATTTCCGGCATCCCGAAGGTGTCTTTCTTCGGCCTGATGTCGTTCAACGTCTCCGATCCGAACTACATCTCGAAGGTGCTCGGCATCGCCCAATCGGGTGCCTACTACAAGATATTCCTCTACTATTTGATCCTCGGGCTCTGCCTGCTGACGGCCTTCGTCACCGTGAGGCTCAGGCGGATGCCGGTCGGCCGTGCCTGGGAAGCGCTGCGCGAGGACGAGATCGCCTGCCGTTCGCTCGGCATCAACACCACCACCACCAAGCTCACCGCCTTTGCCACGGGCGCGATGTTCGGCGGCTTCGCTGGCTCGTTCTTTGCCGCGCGGCAAGGCTTCGTCAGCCCGGAATCCTTCGTCTTCCTGGAATCGGCGATCATCCTCGCCATCGTCGTGCTTGGCGGCATGGGCTCGCTGGTCGGCATTGCCGTCGCCGCCATGGTGATGATCGGCGGCACCGAAGTCCTGCGCGAACTGGATTTCCTCAAGACCGGCCTCAGGTGGGGCAACACTACGGTCATACCCGGTTTCGGGTCCGGCTTCACGCCGGAACTGTACCGCATGCTGCTGTTCGGCATGGCGATGGTCATCGTCATGCTGTGGAAGCCGCGCGGCTTCGTCGGCAGCCGCGAGCCGACAGCTTTCCTCAAGGTGCGCAGGGCGGTGTCTGGGTCCTTCACCAAGGAGGGACACGGCTGATGAACGCGAGCCCCTCCGTGAACAATGCCATCCTGCAGGTCGAGCATTTGTCGATGAAGTTCGGCGGTCTCGTCGCCATCGGCGACCTTTCCTTCCAGGCCAAGCGCGGCGAGATCACCGCCCTGATCGGTCCCAACGGCGCCGGCAAGACCACCGTGTTCAATTGCATCACCGGTTTCTACAAGCCGTCGGAAGGCATGATCACGCTCAACCGGCGCGACGGCTCCACGTTCCTGCTTGAACGCTTGCCGAACCATGAGATCCCGGCGCGCGCCAAGGTGGCGCGCACCTTCCAGAACATCCGCCTGTTCTCGGGCATGACGCTACTGGAGAACCTTCTGGTCGCTCAGCACAACAAGCTGATGAAGGCCTCCGGTTACACCATTCTCGGCCTGTTCGGCTACAGCGGCTACAGACAGGCTTCGGCGGAATCGGTTGAACTGGCCGAGCACTGGCTGGAGAAGGCCGACCTTGTCGACCGCGCCGACGATCCGGCCGGCGATCTGCCCTATGGCGCGCAGCGGCGGCTCGAAATCGCTCGCGCCATGTGCACCGGGCCTGAGCTTCTGTGCCTCGACGAGCCGGCCGCTGGTCTCAATCCGAAAGAATCGGCGGGGCTCAATGCGCTGCTGATGGACATCAAGGACAACACCGGCACGTCGATCCTTTTGATCGAGCACGACATGGCGGTGGTGATGCAGATTTCCGATCACGTCGTGGTGCTCGAATACGGGCGCAAAATCTCGGACGGCAACCCGCAATCGGTGCGGACCGACCCGCGCGTCATCGCCGCTTATCTTGGCGTCGACGACGAGGAGGTCGAGACGGTGCTCACCGAAGTCGGCGACGAAGATGTCATCGAGCAATTGGATACGGGCCCGGATGCCGCCCACGGCCCAGGCACATCGGCTTCGTATCTCGCCGGACCGGTTGCCGACACGGTCGGCCACAGCGAGGGCGAGCGCGTCACCGTGTCGAAAGGTGCCTCGAAAGCCGGGCAGTTCGATGCGAGGTCGAGTGCAGCAGCAAGCAAGGCGGCAGCGCAGGCCAAAGCCAAACCGACGGCGAAATCTTCTGCCGCGAAATCCTCTGCAGCAAAGCCGGCCACCAAGGCTCCGGTGAAGCCGAAGACGCCGCGCGTCTCCAATCGGCGCGGAGGGCGTAAATGATGGCCGGTACAACGCTGCTCGATATCAAGGGCGTCCAGACCTACTACGGCAACATCAGGGCGCTGAACGGCGTCGATGTCACGGTCAAGCAAGGTGAGATCGTAGCGCTGATCGGTGCCAACGGCGCCGGCAAGTCGACGCTGATGATGACCATCTTCGGTGCTCCCCGCGCCCGCGCGGGTACCATCACATTCGCCGGTACCGACATCACCCAACTGCCGACCCACGAGATCGCGCGCATGCGCATCGCCCAGTCGCCGGAAGGGCGCCGCATTTTCCCGCGCATGACGGTGATGGAAAACCTGCAAATGGGCGCCAGCCTCGACAACCTCGAGCATTATGACGAGGACGTCGAGAAGGTGTTCACGCTGTTTCCACGCCTGAAGGAACGCATTGCCCAGCGTGGCGGCACGCTGTCCGGCGGCGAGCAGCAGATGCTGTCGATCGGGCGCGCGCTGATGGCGCGGCCGAAGCTGCTTTTGCTCGACGAGCCGTCGCTCGGCCTGGCGCCGCTGATCGTCAAGCAGATATTCGACGCAATCCGCGAGTTGAACCGGACTCAAGGCCTGACCGTGTTCCTGGTCGAGCAGAACGCCTTCGGCGCGCTGAAGCTCGCCACGCGCGGCTATGTCATGGTCAACGGCAATGTGACGATGAGCGGCACCGGCAAGGAGTTGCTCGCCAATCCGGAAGTGCGCGCCGCCTATCTCGAAGGCGGCCATCACTGAGTTTCAGGAGACATCAATCATGCAGGGCATTCTCTATGAGGAACCCTCGATCTGGCAGTTCTTCTTCGTCACCTGCCTGCTCGGCGGCTGGGCGGCGTGGATGACGGGGAAGGCGTGTGCGCAGACGTGGCGCAGCTTCGCCCAGTTGTTCGCCTTCATGCTGGGGCTCGGCATCGGCATAAGGTTCATTCATCACGCGCTGTTCGGCGGAACGATGTTCTCGCTGCATTACTACATCGTCGATACCATTGTGCTGATGATCTTGGGCTTCATCGGCTACCAATACACGCGCACCAACCAGATGGTAACGCAGTATAATTGGCTTTACGAAAGAGCCTCTCTTTTGAGCTGGAAACCAAAAGGTTGACATTTATCATTAACGGCGTTTCAGGGATGAATCGGCGTGACAAGTGCCTGAAAATCGGCAAAGTACTCTTTCTGCGAGCAAGAGTGGGCATCGCATGAAAGCAACATCCACGCCCACTCGGTAAATGGGAGCGTTTCAATGAAAAAGTCACTTTTGTCTGCCGTCGCCCTGACCGCGCTTGTCGCGTTCAGCGGCAACGCGTGGGCTGACATCCTGATCGGCGTCGCCGGTCCGATCACCGGTCCGAACGCAGCGTTCGGCGCCCAGCTTCAGAAGGGTGCCGAACAGGCAGTCGCCGATATCAATGCGGCGGGCGGCGTTCTTGGCCAGCAGCTCAAGCTTGAAGTCGGCGACGACGTCTCCGATCCCAAGCAAGGCATCTCGGTCGCCAACAAGTTCGTCGCCGACGGCGTCAAGTACGTCGATGGCCACTTCAACTCCGGCGTCTCGATCCCGGCGTCGGAAGTCTACGCCGAGAACGGCATCCTTGAGATCACGCCGGCCGCGACCAATCCGAAGTTGACGGAACGTGGCATGTGGAACACCTTCCGCACCTGCGGACGCGACGATCAGCAGGGCAAGGTCGCTGGCGACTATCTCGCCGCGAACTTTAAGGATGCCAAGATCGCTGTCATCCATGACAAGACGCCTTATGGCCAGGGCCTCGCCGACGAAACCAAGAAGGCGCTCGCAGCCAACGGCGTGACTGAGGCCATGTATGAAGGCATCAATGTCGGCGACAAAGATTTCTCGGCCCTCATCGCCAAGATGAAGGACGCGGGCGTCTCGGTCGTCTACTATGGCGGCCTGCACACCGAAGCCGGCCTGATCATACGCCAGCTCGCTGACCAGGGCCTCAAGGCAACCTTCATGTCCGGCGACGGCATCGTGTCGAACGAATTGGCCTCCATCGCCGGCGACGCCGTCGAGGGCACGCTGATGACGTTCGCTCCGGATCCGCGCAAGAATCCGAACGCCAAGGAACTCGTCGAGAAGTTCCGTGCGGCCGGCTTCGAGCCCGAGGCCTATACCCTCTATTCCTACGCAGCGATGGAAATCATCGCGGCCGCCATCACCAAGACCGGTTCAGCCGATGACGCTCAGAAGGTAGCCGAGACCATCAAGTCGGCCGGCCCCTGGAAGACCGCGATCGGCGAGATCGGCTACGACGCGAAGGGCGATATCACCCGTCCTGACTACGTCATGTACACCTGGAAGAAGGGTGACGACGGCAAGTACACCTATGTCGAGAACGCACCCGGCAAATAACCGGACGTTGCTACATGAGAATGCCCGGCGCCTCGCGCCGGGCATTTTTTATGAGAGTTCCCGAAAGCCTGGATCGGAACTGCCCAGGCGTTCTTCGGATCGACACGCAATGTGTCAGCGCGATAGATCAAATTAAATCGGTTTAATCCTCTTTTCGATTTTGTTTGCACTGCAGCATTTTCGCGCTAATCATGTCCGGCAGTCCCCTTCCCCGCGTCCGGAGCCCTGTCCTTGGCAATCTCGAAGATCCTTGTCGCCAACCGCTCCGAAATAGCCATCCGCGTCTTCCGCGCGGCAAACGAGCTCGGCCTCAAAACCGTGGCGATCTGGGCAGAGGAGGACAAATACTCCCTGCATCGCTTCAAGGCCGACGAAAGCTACCAGGTCGGGCGCGGGCCGCATTTGGCCAGGGATATGGGGCCGATCGAAAGCTATCTGTCGATCGAGGAGGTTATCCGCGTCGCCAGGCTATCGGGCGCCGATGCCATCCATCCGGGCTACGGCCTGCTGTCGGAAAGCCCGGAATTCGCCGAAGCCTGCGCCAAGGCCGGCATCATCTTCATCGGGCCAAAGCCGGATACGATGCGCAGGCTGGGCAACAAGGTCGCCGCCCGCAATCTCGCAATCGAAGTCGGTGTGCCGGTAATTCCCGCTACCGATCCCTTGCCGGACGACATGGCGGCGGTAAAGGAACTCGCCAAGACGATCGGCTACCCCGTGATGCTCAAGGCGTCCTGGGGCGGCGGCGGCCGCGGCATGCGCGCCATCCGCTCCGAGGCCGATCTCGCGCGCGAGGTGATGGAAGGCAAGCGTGAGGCGAAGGCGGCTTTCGGCAAGGACGAAGTCTATCTCGAAAAGCTGATCGAGCGCGCGCGCCATGTCGAGGTGCAGGTGCTGGGCGACACACATGGCAACGCCGTGCACCTGTTCGAGCGCGATTGTTCGATCCAGCGCCGCAACCAGAAAGTGGTCGAGCGGGCGCCGGCGCCCTACCTCGAAATGTCACAGCGCGAGGAGCTTTGCGGCTACGCGCTGAGGATCGCGCGCGAGACCAGCTATATCGGCGCCGGCACAGTCGAGTTCCTGCAGGATGCCGATACCGAAAAATTCTATTTCATCGAGGTCAATCCGCGCATCCAGGTCGAGCACACCGTCACCGAACAGGTGACCGGCATCGACATCGTCAAGGCGCAGATCCACATCCTCGACGGCTTTGCCATCGGCACGGCGGAATCGGGCGTGCCGGCGCAAAAGGACATCAGGCTGAACGGCCACGCGCTGCAGTGCCGCATCACTACCGAAGATCCCGAGCATAATTTCATCCCGGACTATGGCCGCATCACCGCCTATCGCGGCGCCACCGGCTTCGGCATCCGCCTCGACGGCGGCACCGCTTATTCGGGCGCGGTCATCACCCGCTTCTACGACCCGCTGCTGGAGAAGGTGACGGCATGGGCGCCGACGCCGGCCGAGACCATTGCCCGCATGAACCGGGCGCTGCGCGAGTTCCGCATCCGCGGCGTGGCGACCAACCTCACGTTCCTCGAGGCGATCATCAATCACTCGAGCTTCGCCGACAATTCCTACACCACCAAGTTCATCGACACGACGCCGGAACTGTTCGCCAGTGTGAAGCGGCAGGACCGCGCGACCAAGCTGCTCAACTACCTTGCCGACGTTTCGGTCAATGGTCATCCCGAGACGCGCGGCCGGCCGCAGCCAAAGGCCGATGCGGCGCCACCGGTGGTGCCATATCTCAACGGCAATGTGCCTCAAGGCAGCAAGCAGAAGCTCGACGTGCTCGGGCCGGAGAAATTCGCCGCGTGGATGCGCGAGCAAAGAGAGGTGCTGGTCACCGACACGACAATGCGCGACGGGCATCAGTCGCTGCTCGCCACAAGGGTACGCACCTATGACATCGCCGGCATTGCCGGCACTTATGCGCGCGCGCTGCCACAGCTTTTGTCGCTCGAATGCTGGGGCGGCGCCACATTCGACGTCGCCATGCGCTTTCTCACCGAAGACCCATGGGAGCGGCTGTCGCTGGTGCGCGAGGCAGCACCCAACCTTGTGCTGCAGATGCTCCTGCGCGGTGCCAACGGCGTTGGCTATACCAACTATCCCGACAATGTCGTCCAGCATTTCGTCCGCCAGGCCGCTGCCGGCGGCATCGACCTGTTCCGGGTCTTCGACTGCCTGAACTGGGTCGAGAACATGCGCGTGGCCATGGATGCGGTCGGCGCCGAGGGCAGACTGATCGAAGCGGCGATCTGTTATACCGGCGACATACTCGATCCGGCGCGGGCCAAATACGATCTGAAATACTATGTCGGCCTGGCCAGGGAATTGCAGGCGGCAGGCGCCCATATCATCGCTGTCAAGGACATGGCTGGGCTTCTAAAGCCGAGCGCTGCCCGCGTGCTGTTCAAGGCACTGCGCGAGGCGACGGACCTGCCGATCCACTTCCACACCCACGACACATCCGGCCTGTCGGCGGCAACCGTGCTGGCGGCGGTGGAGAGCGGCGTCGACGCCATCGACGCGGCGATGGATTCGCTGTCCGGCAACACCTCGCAGCCGTGCCTCGGTTCGATCGTGGAGGCGCTGAAGGGCACCGAGCGCGATCCAGGCCTCGACCCGCAGTGGATCAGGAACATCTCGTTCTACTGGGAGGCGGTGCGCAACCAGTATTCAGCCTTCGAAAGCGACCTGAAGGGGCCGGCATCGGAGGTCTATTTGCACGAAATGCCGGGCGGTCAGTTCACCAACCTCAAGGAACAGGCGCGCTCGCTCGGGCTGGAGACACGCTGGCACGAAGTGGCGCAGACCTATCACGACGTCAATCTGATGTTCGGCGACATCGTCAAGGTGACGCCGTCGTCCAAGGTCGTCGGCGACATGGCGCTGATGATGGTGAGCCAGGACCTGACCGTCGCCGACGTCGAGAATCCGGCGAGGGACATCGCCTTCCCGGATTCGGTGGTGTCGATGTTGCGCGGCGATCTCGGCCAGTCGCCGGGCGGCTGGCCAAAGCCATTGCAGAAGAAGGTGCTGAAGGGCGAAAAGCCGATCACGGTGCGGCCGGGTTCGCTGCTCAAACCGGCGGACCTCAAGGCCAGTCGCACGGAGGTCGAGGAAAAGCTCGAGCGCAAGCTCAGTGAGTTCGAGTTCGCGTCGTGGCTGATGTATCCGAAGGTGTTTTCCGATTTTGCCGCCGCGCAGGAGACCTACGGGCCGGTCAGCGTGCTGCCGACGCCGACCTATTTCTACGGCATGAAGCCGGAAGACGAGATTTTCGTCGACATCGAAAAAGGCAAGACGCTGGTGGTGCGCTGCCTTGCCATGGGCGATGTCGACGAAAAGGGCATGGTCACCGTGTTCTTCGAGCTCAACGGGCAGCCGCGCCGGGTGAAGGTGCCGGACCGGGCGCATGGCGCCTCCGCCGCCAAGGCACGGCGCAAGGCGGAGCCGGGCAATGAGGCGCATGTCGGCGCGCCGATGCCTGGCGTCGTCTCGGCGCTTTCGGTGGCTGCCGGCCAGCCGGTGAAGGCGGGTGACGTGCTGCTGTCGATCGAAGCGATGAAGATGGAAACGGCGTTGCATGCCGAACGCGACGGCACCATAGCCGAGGTGCTGGTCAAGGCCGGCGACCAGATCGATGCCAAGGATCTGCTGATCGCGTTCGGGTGAAATAGGCCGGCGTCAGAGAGAGTTGTCGGCGCCTGGCAGCAGCCCTTCATGCCGCATCGATAGCACCTTGACCCGCCGCGCCCGGTCGGGCATCGAACCGCTGCAATTCGCCGCTCGGGTCACCCCGAGTCGCGGCGAGAAACGACGCGGAGAGAAGACTATGGCCGACGACATCACCGAGACCAGCCAGACTGTTGCCGCCGGCCAGCTGCGCGCCTTCATCGAACGCATCGAGCGGCTCGAGGAAGAGAAGAAGACGATTGCCGACGACATCAAGGAAGTGTTCGCAGAGGCCAAGGGCACCGGCTTCGACACCAAGGCGATGCGGTCGATCATCCGGCTGCGCAAGAAGGACCAGGCCGAGCGGCAGGAAGAGGAATCCATTCTCGATCTGTACAAGGCCGCGCTCGGCATGGTGTAAAGGCCGGCCTCGGCGCCGGAGACGATCGCGGGAGAAGCGGTTCTGACCATGGATTCCAGCCATGAGCGAATTCGATTTTGGCGCCCGCCGCGCCTCTGAATTCCGCCAACGCAGCTTCTGGACGCTGTTCGCGGAACGGCATCCGGATGAAAGGGCTCTGCTGGCGAGGCGCGGACCGTGGTTCTGGCAGCGTGGGCTGCCCGATTTCGCATTGGTCCTTTCCATGTACGTCGCGCCTGCGCAGAATCATGTCGGCGTCTTCTTCGGCCGCAACGAGAAGTTCGGTGCCACGCAAGCCTGGTCGCGGTTGAAGCCGGTCCAGCCGGCCATCGAAGACAGGCTGAAGCTCAGGCCAGAACAAAGTTGCGACGGCCTCGGCATCAATTCGATGTGGCGGGTGAATTGTTTTGCCGAGGACAATTGGCCGGCGATGACCGACTGGCTGGTGACGGAAGCCTCACGTTTCGAGCGCGCGATTGCCGAAGTTCTGGGTCGGGAATAAAGCAGGGTTTCCAGACGCAATCCTTAGAATCGCTCTGGTGAGCAGAGCGAGGGAGCCGGTGGATCGATGACGATCATGTCGCGCGTTGCCGCCTTCTTCCGCTCACGCTGGTTCGGCGGCGTGCCGCTCGATCGGCTGTTCTGGCGCGACCTGGTCGTTGTCGGCACAGCGATCAACGTCGCGTCGTCGGTGGCGGCACTCATTCTGCTCGGGCTGAAGCTGCCGCTTGCGCTAGTCCTGGCGGTGCATTTCGCGCCGGTGCCCTACAATATCTTCCTGACCTTTGCCGTTTGGCGAACTGCCGGAAAATCGAGTGGCGTCATGGCCTCGCTGATGACGCTTGGCGCCACGTTGTGGCTGATCCTGGTGGTTGTGGCCTGACGATCAGGCGGCCGGATCGAATTTGAGCGCCACGCCGTTGATGCAATAGCGCAGACCGGTCGGCGGCGGGCCGTCGTCGAAGACATGGCCGAGATGGCTGCCGCAGCGGGCGCAATGGCACTCGGTGCGGACCATGCCATAGCTGCGGTCGACGGTGGTCTCGAGCGAACCCGGCACTGGGTCGTTGAAGCTCGGCCAACCGGTGCCGCTCTCGAATTTCAGCTTGGATTCAAACAAGGGCTGGTCGCAGCCGACGCAGGAGAAGGTGCCGGCGCGCTTCTCGTGCAGCAGGGCGCAGCTTCCCGGCCGCTCGGTGCCGTGGTTGCGCATCACCGCATATTGCTCGGGCGTCAGCCGGGCGCGCCATTCGGCATCGGTGCGGGTAACGGGGTAGGTGTGGCTGTCCATTTTTTCCTCTTAGCTTATCTCGCTATTTGGGTTGCCTTCCCAACTTCGCCTGAAATAGGCATTTGTTACGGCGTTTGCCCGTATTTCCTATCCCGTTGCAAAGAATTCCTCAGGCGATGGCCGCGAGATAGCGCGCAACCGATGCTGAAAATGCCGCCTTTGCATCTCCGATGACGTTCTGGTTCCACCATGCGCCGTAGATATGGTCGAACGCGAAAGGCTCCAGCGCGGCCTTGATGCCGTGCACCTTCGTCGCGTTGAGCGGGATATAGTTCGGATAGCTGTACATGAAGCTGACATGACGGCGGGTCGGCGTCACCTGCAGGATGTCGCCGGCCAGGATGGCATTGCCGGCATCGCGCTTCCAGTGCAGCACCTGGCCACCGGCAAAGTGGCCGCCGCAGCGGATGAGCGTCAGCGACGGGTTTATGGCGCGCATCTCGCCCTCCCAACTGATGATTGCCGGATGCGGCCGCATGATCCACTGACGATCATCGGCGTGCAGATAAATCGGCACGCCGCCAAACGCCGCGCTCCATTCGACCATTGCCGAATAATAATGGCAGTGCGAAATGGCGATGGCGGCCAGGCCGCCCCGGCGGTTGATCTCCGCCACCGCCTCGTCGCTTACCATTGAGATGCAGTCCCACAGCACATTGCCGTGCGGCGTTTGCGCCAGCAATGCGCGCTGGCCGATGGCGAAGCGCGGCTCGATGCCGAAGGCGAGCACGCCGGCATCATCCTTGATCACGAGCCGATGCCCGGCGGCGAGCTCTTCCGGCGTGGTCCAGGCCTGGCCCTCCCAGCGCACATATTGCCGCTCGTCCTCGCAGATCGGGCAATGTCGCGGCGGCGTCGCTGTCGCCGCGAACTGGACACCGCATTGCAGGCAAAGGAAACAGGTCGACCGTCCTGTTTTGCGTGGATCCATTCAGTGCTTCCTTGAAAGTTGCTTCGTCGCGGCTTCGAGGCCGGCGAGCGTCAGCGGAAACATGCGGCCGCCAAAGATATCGCGGATCATGGCAATCGAATGGGTATAGCCCCAGTTCTTCGCGTCTTCCGGATTGAGCCAAATGGCGTTCGGCCATTGCTGCAGCAGCCTGTCGAGCCAGACGGCACCGGCCTCCTTGTTCCAATGCTCGACCGAGCCGCCGGGTTGGGCGATCTCATAGGGGCTCATCGAGGCGTCGCCGACGACGATCACCTTGTAGTCGGGGCCATATTTATGGAGGAGATCGAAGGTCGGAATCACCTCGGCATGGCGGCGGCGATTGTCCTTCCACACGCCTTCGTAGAGGCAGTTGTGGAAATAGAAATATTCGAGCTGGCGGAACTCGGCGCGGGCGGCCGAAAACAGCTCCTCGACGCTCCTGACATGGTCGTCCATCGAGCCGCCGACATCGAAGAACATCAGCAGCTTCACGGCATTGCGACGTTCGGGTTGTGTCTTAACGTCAAGATAACCGTGCTCGGCGGTGGCGTGGATGGTGCCGGGCAGGTCGAACTCCTCTTCGGCGCCTTCGCGCATCCAGCGGCGCAAGCGCTTCAGCGCGACCTTGATGTTGCGGGTGCCGAGTTCGACGGCATCGTCGAAATTCCTGAACTCGCGCCTGTCCCAGATTTTTACCGCGCGGCGGTTGCGGCTCTCGTGCTGGCCGATGCGCACGCCTTCGGGATTGTAGCCATAGGCGCCGAAGGGCGAGGTGCCGCCGGTGCCGATCCATTTCGAACCGCCCTGATGCCGGCCCTTTTGCTCCTCCAACCGCTTCTTCAGCGTCTCCATCAGCTTTCCGAAGCCGCCCAGCGCCTCGACAAGTTTTTTTTCCTCGTCGGAGAGGTGCTTTTCAGCGAGCCTCCGCAGCCATTCCTCCGGGATGTTTGCGACATCGACCGCGTTTTCGCCAGCCAGCGCCTCGACACCTTTGAAGATGTGCGAAAAGACCTGGTCGAAGCGGTCGATGTGGCGCTCGTCCTTCACCAGAGCGGCGCGGGCGAGATAGTAAAAGCCCTCGACATCATAGTCGACCAGCCCGGCCTCCAGCCCCTCCAGCAGCGACAGATATTCGCGGAGCGAGACCGGAACCCGCGCTGCCTTCAATTCGAGGAAGAAGGGGATGAACAATTGCTATCTGTGCCTCACAATCACGGCGGATTCACCCCCGGAACTGTCGATTTCGCCGGATCGCAGCAAATCCGCTACTGTACTTGGGTTGGGCATGGGTAAGTGCTTTGCAATACGTGCTTCGACCCATTCGCGCGTGGCGGACGTCGCGTCGGCGATTGCTTCCTCGGGGCTTGCGCCGCCGCCGTGGCAGCCGGGAAGATCGGGCACCCGCACTCCCCAGACGTCATTCGCGCTATCCAGAATTCCGAAATAGCAGATCATTCAGCTCGTCCTCAGGTATTTCAACCGCTCTCATCACAGCAGATCATATTCGATGAAGCCGGTCCTGCGCGCCACGTGGTCGTAGAGCTTGCGGGCGGTGGTGTTGGTCTCGTGGGTCATCCAGTAGACGTTCTTGACGCCGATCTTGCCGGCTTCCTGCTTGACCGCTTCGATCAGGGCGGCGCCGACGCCCTTGCCGCGCACATCGGGGTCGGCGAACAGGTCCTGCAGATAACAGTTGTTTATCTCTGACCAGCAGGAGCGATGGTAGAGATAGTGCGTCAGGCCGACGGCCTTGCCGTCGAGGGTGGCGATGAAACCTTTCGGCTCGAACTCGCCCGCCGTGAACAGCCGCTTCCAGGTGACGGCATAAACCGCTTCCGGCAGCTTGGTTTCGTAAAAGGTGAGATAGGCGGTCCACAGACGCCGCCAATCGGCATGGTCGGATTGCGCCAATGGGCGGACGGTGATCTCGGTCATTTCGTTTCCCTCTGAAGTCGGCAACCCGAAGCTGCCTCCGTGCCCGGCTAGAGGCAACGGTCCAGCACCGGGAAAGCGCTGTCCGGTGACTTCGTGGGCTTCCGGCCGACCGCCCCTCACCCCTGCCGTCTCGCCATGAAGGCCAGGCGCTCGAACAGATGCACGTCCTGTTCGTTCTTCAGCAAGGCGCCGTGCAGCTTGGGCAGCGCGTTCTTCGGCTCGGCGCGCAGGTCCTCGGGCGCGATGTCGTCGGCGACCAGCAGGCGGATCCAGTCGAGTGCCTCGGAGGTCGACGGCTTCTTCTTGAGGCCCGGCACGTCACGGATTTCATAGAATTGCGTGAGTGCGGCGCGCACCAGGTTCTGCTTGATGCCGGGATAGTGCACGTCGACGATTTTGTGCAGCGTCTCGACGTCGGGAAAACGGATGTAGTGGAAGAAGCAGCGGCGCAGGAAGGCGTCCGGCAGCTCTTTTTCGTTGTTGGAGGTGATGATGACGATCGGCCGGACGGTGGCACGGATGGTCTCGCCGGTCTCGTAGACGAAGAACTCCATCCGATCCAGTTCCTGCAACAGATCGTTGGGGAACTCGATATCGGCCTTGTCGATCTCGTCGATCAGAAGCACGACTTTCTTGCCGGCAGCAAAGGCGTCCCACAGCTTGCCGCGCTTGATGTAATTGCGGATGTCGTTGAAGCGCTGGTCGCCGAGCTGGCTGTCGCGCAGCCGCGAGACGGCATCATATTCATAGAGGCCCTGCTGCGCCCGCGTGGTCGATTTGACGTGCCATTCGATCAGATCCAGGCCGAGCGCCGCCGCCACCTGGCGGGCAAGTTCGGTCTTGCCGGTACCGGGCTCGCCCTTGACCAGCAACGGCCGCTCCAGCGCGATCGCCGCGTTGACCGCCACCATCAGATCCTTGTCGGCAACATAGGCTGCCGTGCCTTCGAAACGCATTTTTGCTCCCGGATTCATCGCGCGACCCTAAGGACGCGGCCTTCGCTGTGCAAGGCGCTGCTGGCAAAGCGGGAATCTTGCCGGCGCGACCCTCGTCGAGCGGTTCTGCGTCGATTTAAGACTCGAAACATGTCGTCTCTCTGGCGCTTGGTCTGCCGTCTGCCTATATTGGCGGAGACGGTCTGCGCTTCCCGGCAGGAGAACATTTTCCCCGGGGCCTTAATGATCCCTAGGGAGCTGTCCCTGGGAAGACCCGTGGGTTTTCTCATACGGCGCCCACCTACTTTGTAGGTTCCCGGGATCGCTCTCTCCACCGGTTGTGTGGATCGTCACCTATCGAAAAGGCCATGTCTGGCGGATCTTGTCGTCGCGCCGCTTTGTGCGGTGCTCTCACGAACGAAAAGTTCGCCCCGCTCCTCCAAAACGTCGCTCGTAAAACTCCATCCAAATCTGACCTTTTCTAACGTCGGCGCATGACATCCCCAAAAGACCTGAAAAAAAATCTCCGCAACCAAGCCCTCGGGCGCCGCGCCGCGCTCGATCCTTTCTGGCGGGTGGAGGCAGCACTCGAAATGGCCGAGACGGCGCGCGACCGGATCACCGTCGCGCCGGGCCAGATCGTCTCAGGCTTCTGGCCGATGCGCTCGGAAGTCGACGTCCGGCCGCTGATGTTTGCCTTGCGCGAAAAGGGGGCAAGGCTCTGCCTGCCGGCCATCCTCGACAAGACCACCATCGTTTTTCGGGAACTGGTGCGCGGCGCGCCGATGGTCGACATGGGCTTCGGCACCGTCGGGCCACACGAGGAAGCCGAGGTGCTCGATCCCCAGCTGATGCTGGTGCCGCTTGCCGCCTTCGATGCGCGCGGCCACCGCATCGGCTACGGCGCCGGCTATTACGACCGGGCGATCGCGCGGCTGGTCGACAAGGGGCAGCAGCCGCGGCTGATCGGCATTGCCTTCGACTGCCAGGAGGTGGCCGTGGTGCCTGACGAGCCGCATGACGTGATCATTCCGGAAATACTCACCGAGAGCGGGTTGCGTCGCTTCGCGCCGAAATTGTAGATAAGTTCCTGGACGCATGGTCTTTTCCGAAAGTCATGCAGCTTTTTGCTTCGCTGACCTTCGGTTCGGGATCACGCTTATATGAGACTTCTCTTCCTCGGCGACATGGTCGGCAAGACAGGACGTACGGCGGTGTGGGAACAACTGCCTGGCCTGATCTCGGATTTCAAGCTCGACTTCGTCATCGTCAATGGCGAGAACGCCGCCGGCGGCTTCGGCATCACCGAGGAGATTTTTCGCGAGACGATCTCGGCCGGCGCCGATGTCGTCACCACCGGCAACCATGTCTGGGACCAGCGCGATGCGCTGATTTTCGCGCCGCGCGAAGAGCGCTTCCTGCGTCCGTCCAATTTCCCCAAGGGTACGCCGGGGCGCGGCTCAGGCGTCTACATCGCCAGGAACGGCGCGCGCGTGCTGGTCGCCAACATCATGGGCCGGGTGTTCATGCATCCCGAGCTCGACGATCCGTTCCAGGCCGGCGAGCGCGAACTTGCCGCTTGTCCGCTTGGCGAGCAGGCCGATGCGATCGTCATCGATTTCCATGCCGAGGCGACCTCGGAAAAAATGTGCTTCGCTCATTTCGTCGACGGCCGTGCCAGCCTTGTTGTCGGCACCCATACGCATCAGCCGACCGGCGATCACCAGATCCTCAATGGCGGCACCGGTTATATTTCCGATGCCGGCATGTGCGGCGATTACGATTCCTCGCTCGGCATGGACAAGGAGGAGCCGCTCAACCGATTCTTGTCCAAGGTGCCGAAAGGCCGCTTCGAGGCGTCGACCGGACCGGCGACATTGTGCGGCGTCGGCGTCGACATTTCCGACCGTAGCGGCCTGACCGAACGGATCGCGCCGTTTCGCCGCGGCCCGCGGCTGGAGGAAACGGCTCCATCCTTCTGGTCGTGACATTGATATAGACGCTTGCAATACCCAATTGCCGGCGAAACTGCTCTAGATCGTAGAGGGGACGACCTCCATGCAGCTAGTCGAATTCCTGGCGCCGCATTTCGCCTTTGTCTCCGACCCGACGGCATGGGTCGCGCTGCTGACGCTGATCGTGCTGGAAGTCGTGCTCGGCATCGACAATCTGATCTTCATCTCGATCCTGACCAACAAATTGCCGGTAGCGCAGCGGGCCCGCGCCCGGCGGCTCGGCATCTCGGCCGCGCTGGTGATGCGGCTGATCCTACTGGCCACCATCTCGATCATCGTCCAACTGACGACGCCGATATTCACCGCCTTCGGCCACGGCTTTTCATGGCGCGACCTGATCCTGATCGCCGGCGGCCTGTTTCTCGTCTGGAAGGCGACCAAGGAGATCCACCACACGGTCGATCTCGATGATCACCAGGACACCATGATGGGCGAGACGCTGCAGCTTTCGCTGGCCGGCGCGATTTTCCAGATATTGCTGCTCGACCTCGTCTTCTCGATCGACTCGATCATCACCGCCGTCGGCATGACCGACGAAATCGCGATCATGTACATCGCGGTGATCGTGGCGGTGAGCGTGATGATGCTGGCGGCCGGGCCGCTGGCCGACTTTATCGCCAGGAACCCCAGCATCGTCATGCTGGCCCTCGGCTTCCTGCTGATGATCGGCATGACGCTGATCGCCGACGGCATGGGTTACCACGTGCCGAAAGGCTACATCTACGCCGCCATGGGCTTTTCGGCACTGGTCGAAGGGCTCAACATGCTGGCGCGGCGGCGGAAGAAGGCAAAAGGCGGCGGGCACTGAGGATGGCCCACCGCGGCTGACCTAATTCCCCGGCACACCCTTCGGATGGCGGTCGCCGATCAGGCCGAGCATCACGCCTTGCTCCAGCCACGCCTTGGCGCCGGCGAGCACCAGCGCAAAACCGCCGGTCGAGCCGATCGCCTGCTTGACCTGCTCATCGGGGCTGCCGACAAAGCCGAAATTGCGGACCTCGACAAAGGTCGTGCCGCCCGGCATCTCGGCGAAAGTCCACACTACCGTGGTCGGCGGATCGCTCCATTGCATGACGATCTTCTTGTTATCGACGATCTCACTGACATTGACCGTCGTCGAGACGCCATAGATGCGCCATTCCCAACTGATTTCCTTGCCGCTGTCCAACCTGTCGCTGCCATGGGTGAACCAGAATTTCGTCGTGATCGCCGGATCGACGAAGGCTTCGAATACGTCGGCGACCGGCCGCCTTATCAGCATGCCGGCTTCGGCGGTCGGTGTTTCACGGATTTTCATAGCGTCCTCCTTTCCACGGCGCCGCCCTGTTCACCAGGCATCGGGTTCGCGCACGAGGTGAATGATGTTGGCCGGATTGGTGATCCAGCCGCCGCGAAAGCCTTCACCCAGTGCCTCAATGGCATCGCAGCGCACGACGCCGGCCTTGGCGAGATGGTCCGCAGCGCCTGGAAAATCATCGGTGAACAGTTCCAGCCAGATCTCGGCCTGGCTAAGCGTCGGCGCTTCGTCGATCCACAGGCGATTGGGGCCGAGTTCGAAGCCGACGGCCGGCGGCTTGGCCGTGAATGGCTTCAGGCCGATGACGTCGCGATAGAAGGCGATCGTCGCCTGGTATTGATGCGGCGGGACTTTCATGGCGATGTTGATGCCGCCGGTGATCTTCGCGGTCATTCTTACTCCATTGCTCTCAGATGTTGTTCTCGTTAGCCGGCTCGCCCTTCATCTCGCTGCGGTAATAGCCGTCGCGCAGATTGATGCCGTATTCGACATAGGCCTTCATGCAGGCCAGCATCTGCGACCAGCCCTCGCAATTGAGGTAGGATTTCTTCAGGCCGACCGCGTTCTCGTGCCAGCCGGTTTCGGCGATGGTGACGAAGGTGCCGCCATCGTCGAGCGGCTCGAAATTCATCTCGATGCGGGTCTTGTAGGCTGGCTTGCCGTCGGCGTCGGTGGCATCCCAGCGCAGCACGATGCGGCTGTCCTTGGCCACCTCCTCGACCTCGACGGGAAACCTTGCCCCACCAGATGACGGTGGCGCCCGCCACCAGCAGTGCGCTGGCGCCGCCGATCGTGGTGAAGTAGCCGCTGAGTTTCTTCGGATTGACGACCGCATCGAAGACTTCGGCGACGGGTTTGCCGATGCGGCCAGAAACCCTGAATCCAAGAGACATATCCACAGCTCCTTCCTTGAATGGCTCAAGGATATGTTATAGAAATATAACATGTCAAGCCAATCGCGAGACGACAATGTTTTCAAGGCGCTGGCGCATCCGCGCCGGCGTGCGTTGCTGGACCGGCTGAAGGATGCGCCGCAGACCACCGGCATGTTGTGCGATGCCTTCCCCGACATGGACCGCTGCACGGTCATGCTGCACCTGAAGGTGCTGGAGGAGGCCGACCTGGTCGTGGCGCGGCGCGAGGGGCGCGAACGCTGGAACCATCTCAACGCGCTGCCGATCAAGCACATCCACGACCGCTGGATCAGTCAATATGCCACGCACGCGATCAGCATCCTCGACCGGCTGAAATCCGATCTTAAGGGATGAAAGGTTTGCCGAAGCCTGCCGATTTTCGGATCTTGAAAGCCTTGCGTGCCGGCAGCAATGGCGCGGCTGGACGAATTGAGCCGATTTATCTATAAGCCGGCCATTCCGACAGCGAGCGCCGTCCGTCCGTCAGGGACGCAGCAGGACGTTCTGAAATTTTGAATTCGAGCATTTTTGCAAGATGCCGGGTGGTTCACCAGGCGGCAGATGCTCTAGCCGAGAAGACGACAGGGGTGCCATGGCTGGCCATTCACAGTTCAAGAACATCATGCACCGCAAGGGCCGCCAGGATGCGGTGCGGTCTAAAATGTTTTCCAAGCTGGCGCGCGAAATCACCGTCGCCGCCAAGAGCGGCACGCCCGATCCATCGATGAACCCGCGCCTGCGCCTTGCGGTGCAGAACGCCAAGGCGGTGTCGATGCCGAAGGACAATATCCAGCGCGCCATCAACAAGGCGTCGATGGGCGATGCCGAGACCTACGAAGCCGTGCGCTACGAGGGTTACGGGCCAGGCGGCGTCGCGCTGATCGTCGAGGCGCTAACCGATAACCGCAACCGCTCGGCGTCGAATGTGCGCGCCGCCTTCACCAAGGCCGGCGGGGCGATGGGCGAGACCGGCTCGGTATCGTTCATGTGGGACCGCGTCGGCGAGATCTACTATCCGGCATCGGCCGGCAGCGCCGAGAAGGTGATGGACGCGGCGATCGAGGCCGGCGCCGACGATGTCCAGTCGGACGAGGACGGCCACACGATCTATTGCGCCTTCGAGAATCTCGGCGAAGTGTCGAAGGCGCTGGAAGGCGCGCTCGGCGAGGCTGAATCGGTGAAGCCGATCTGGAAGCCGCAGACCAATATCGCGGTCGACGAGGAGCGGGCACAATCGCTGATGAAGCTGGTTGCGACGCTCGAGGACGACGACGACGTGCAGAGCGTCTACGCCAATTTCGAGGTCGACGAGGAGACCTTGGCGAAGCTCAGCGCGGCATGATCCAACAGGCGCTGCCCACAGTCCGCATCACCTATTGCACCCAGTGCCAGTGGCTGCTCAGGGCCGGCTGGATGGCGCAGGAGCTGCTGTCGACCTTCGGCACCGATCTGGGCGAAGTGACGCTGGTGCCCGGCACCGGCGGCATCTTCACCATTTCCTGCAATGACACGCTGGTCTGGGACCGCAAGCGTGACGGCGGTTTTCCCGACGCCGCAAAGCTCAAGCAACTGGTTCGCGACGTCACCGATCCGGATCGCGATCTCGGCCATGCCGACCGCAAGGGCGATAAGTCAAAAGACCCTGCCTGACGGCCTTTTAGGACTTCCGTCCTGCATTCACCGCCATGCGAAGATGAAGCAGCCCAGCGCCATGATGGCGGTGATAGTGCGGACGTGGTTCCACATCACCCAGTCCCTGAGATAGGTGGCCCACACGGCGGCGCCGTTGGCGCTTGCCGGATCGACGGCGGCCAGGGCGTTGTTGAGCGGCACGTTGAACATCATCGTCACGATCGGATTGCCGACGACATAGATCAGGGCGCCGGCGAGAAGCCAGAACGAACCCGGTTGGCTCCAGCCGATAAGAGCGCCGGCGGCGAGGACAAGACAGACCAGCCCGGTGCCGAAAAGTGCGGTCATGAATGTCGGCGTGATCACGGTGATGTTGATGGAATTCATGGCGGCGATGCCGCCTTCGGCAGGCAAGCGGGCGAGCGCCGGCATGATAAAGTTGGAGAAGGCGAAGAAAACGCCGCCGACAACGCCTGAGCCAATGGCAGCGACGAAAGCAAGGGTGGGAAGCAGTTTCATGATCATGTCAGTTGCTCCGGTTCGGGGTTCGACAGTTTGATTGGCGTGTCGTTTAAAAAATGTGAGCGATCCTCACATTTGCAAAACGTGATAAACCCTCGTATTTTGTCAGTCAAGCCATTTTTCTGGAGACAGTCATGGAAGGCACCGCTGCACCGGGTTCCCGCAACGAGCAGGCCGCATCGCCGCGCCGGGCGCCGAGCCAGCAGCGCAGCCGCGAGCGGGTCGAGCGCATGCTGGCCGCCGCCTCGGCGCTGATCGCCGAGCAAGGCAGCGACGCCATGCGCATGGGCGAGGTTGCGGAGAGGGCCGGCGTGTCGATCGGCTCGCTCTACCAGTTCTTCCCCGACAAGAGAGCGATCATCTGGGCACTGGCCGAACGTTATACCGCCGAAAGCCAGGCCTGCATTGCCGCGGCACTTGCCGACGTCAGTGACGCCGACGGCTTGCGCAAGGCGTTTTCGGAGTTGGTGGATATCTATTACCGGTTGTTCCTGGCGGAGCCGGTGATGCGCGACATCTGGTCGGGCACGCAGGCCGACAAGGCGTTGCGCGAACTCGAGCTTGCCGATAGCCGGGCCAACGCCGAATTCCTCACCACAGTGCTGAAGCGGCTGCGGCCGTCCGCCGATTCGGAAGCGCTGGAAACGACGTCATTTCTCATCTGGCAACTGGGCGAGGCCACCATGCGGCTGGCGATCTCGGTCGGGCGGCAAGAAGGCGACAGGCTGGTCGCAGCCTACAAGCGCATGGCCCTGCGCGAGTTGCTCGGCGAGTAGGGCCGTATTTTCGCAACAAAAAACCCGCCACGAAGGCGGGTTTTTTGATCTGCGAAACGCCAATGCGGCTTAGAGGCCGAAACCTTCGAAACGCTTCTTGAACTTCGACAGGCGGCCGCCGCGGTCGAGCAGGGTCTGCTGGCCGCCGGTCCAGGCCGGATGGGTGGTCGGGTCGATGTCGAGGTTCATCGTATCGCCTTCCTTGCCCCAGGTCGAACGGGTCATGTACTCGGTGCCGTCGGTCATGACGACCTTGATGGTGTGGTAGTCGGGATGGATATCGGTCTTCATGGGTCTGTTCCTGGCTTGCCGGGTGCTGCCGACGGGCTGAAGCCTGCGTCGATGCGCCCCTTTTTAAAACTCGAAGCCGCAGCTATTGAGGAGCCACGGCTTCTAAAACGGTCGGCGAGCCTATACATCAGCCGGAATTGAATCACAAGGCCGCGGCAAGCGCATATTGATGGCGCAAACCCCAAAGGGCCAAAGGAAACGGTCATGGCGAACATCAGCGGCGATGCAGACGAGCGCAGGCGCTCGCTGAGGCCGCTGCAGCGCCTGTTTCCCTACATCACCCATTACCGCAAAATGGTCATCGGCGCGATCGTCTCACTGGCCGTCGCGGCGGCGACGACGCTGGCGCTGCCGCTGGCCGTGCGGCGGATGATCGACCACGGTTTTTCCGCTTCCGATTCCAGCTTCATTGCCGAATATTTCGCCATGCTGGTGGTGATGGCCGCCGTTCTGGCGGCGGCGTCGGCCAGCCGCTACTATTTCGTCATCACGCTCGGCGAGCGCGTCGTTGCCGATATCCGCCGCGATGTCTTTGCCCACGTCACCACGCTGTCGCCCTCCTTCTTCGACACGGCCCAGTCGGGCGAGATCGTCTCGCGGCTCGCCGCCGACACGACACAGGTCAAATCGGCCGTCGGTGCTACCGCCTCGGTGGCTTTGCGCAACGTCATCCTCGGCCTTGGCGCCGTGGCGATGATGGTCTTCACCAGCCCAAAACTGTCCGGCCTGGTCATCGCGGCCATTCCGCTAATCGTGCTGCCGCTGGTCGCCTTCGGCCGCTCGGTGCGGCGCAAGTCACGGCTGGCGCAGGATACTCTGGCCAATGCCACCGCCTACGCCAGCGAGCAGATCGGCGCGGTGCGCACCCTGCAGGCCTTCACCAACGAGAAGCTTGTAACCGGGTATTTTTCATCCGCCGTGGAAGCAGCGTTCGAAGCGGCGCGGGCCTCGATCTTTGCCCGCTCGTTTCTCACCTTCTTCGCCATCTTCATGATCTTTTCCTCGGTCGTGGCGGTGCTATGGTTCGGTTCGCGCGACGTGCTCGACGGCACGCTGTCGCCAGGCACGCTTGGCCAATTCCTGCTCTATTCGGTGTTCGCCGCCGGCGCGCTCGGCGCCCTGTCGGAAGTCTGGGGCGAACTGTCCCAGGCAGCGGGCGCTGCCGAACGGCTGACCGAGATCCTGGCCGAGAAACCGGCGATCCAGGCGCCCGCCGATCCGAAGCCGCTGCCGGCAAAGGCGAGAGGCGCGATCAGTTTCGACGATGTCTCCTTCTCCTATCCGGCCCGGCCCGACCGCGCCGCCGTCCATGGCCTGAGCTTTCAGGTCAAACCCGGTGAGACGGTGGCGATCGTCGGGCCATCCGGCGCCGGCAAGAGCACGGTGTTTTCGCTGCTTCTACGCTTCTACGATCCGGAGGCCGGCAGGACCGTCATCGACGGGGTCGATCTGCGCGAGGCCGATCCGGCCGCGATCCGCGCGCGCATCGCCATCGTGCCGCAGGACGTCACCATCTTTGCCGCAAGCGCGCGCGACAATATCGGCTTTGGCCGGCCGGGCGCCAGCCAGGCCGAGATCGAGGCGGCGGCGAAGGACGCGCTTGCCGACGAGTTCATCCTGAAACTCGAAAAGGGCTATGACAGCCAGGTCGGCGAGCGCGGCGTGACGCTGTCGGGCGGCCAGCGCCAGCGCGTGGCGATCGCCCGCGCGATTCTGCGCGATGCGCCCATCCTGCTGCTCGACGAGGCGACCTCGGCGCTAGATGCCGAAAGCGAGACGCTGGTGCAGACGGCGCTGGACCGGCTGATGAAGGGCCGCACCACGATCGTCATCGCCCATCGGCTGGCAACCGTGCTGATGGCCGATCGCATCCTGGTCATGGATGGCGGCCGCATTGTCGAGGAAGGCACGCATCAGAGTCTGGTCGCCAAGGGCGGCATCTATGCGCGGCTGGCCAAGCTGCAGTTCGATACCGGGGCGAATGCTTTCAGGGGCGCGGCCGAGTAGCATCGCTCCATCCCGATGAAATCGGGATGAGGCTCCATCTTCTTGTTTGACCATGATCTTTTCCGAAAACCGGCGTCCACTTTTCGGGATCATGGTGCCCAGCGGCGGCCGAGATTCTTCAGCTACCGAAAGCTCGGCGTTTGCCGCGTCGATAGGCGATGAACAGGGGAACACCGACAAGCAACGACAACAAAAGCATGCTGGCGACGGTCTGTCGCTGCTCCTTTGCCGGATCGCTGAGCTGCACATCGGCAGGCGGCTCTTCATAGGTAAAATCGTACTGCCAGCGAACCTGGTCTGCGAGGTCATCGACGGTTTTCAGATAATCGGCAATCGCCTTGGCCGGTACTTCAGTCGCCAGCGTCTGAAAGTTCCATTCAACTTGCAATTCGGTGGGCGTGTTGGACCAGGATGCCTTGAGAGACAGATAGGGCGTCACGACGTTTTTCATCGACTCGCCGGAAAACCTCGCCTTGAGGTTGCGCACGGTCACCTTGTGGCGGCGGTAGAACTGGGGGCCGAGGGAGACGGGCCCGGTTCGGTCGACGATTGTCGGGGTTGGAAGAGAGTTGTTGCCGAGATCGGCCGCGCGGATCGGGAAATTCTTTGCCAGATCGTTGGCCGCCAGCGCCTCCGCCGGCAAGCGATAACTTTCCTTCACGCTCACTATGTTGCCGTCGCGGCGATCCACGATTTCCGGCTTGGCGATGGTTTGGATGCCCGGATATTGCTTGTTGTAGTATTTCAGGTAGGCGTCCGACACCTCGCTCAGCGACCTGCTGGCGAAATTGCCGCGCATCCAATCGGCATCGGCGTCCTCATATGTCGAGAAGACCGTCAGCACGAGGGGATCGCCCGGTTTCCGCGGAAAGTCGAATTCCTCGGCGATCTGGATCGACGGGCTGGTAAGCACAGGGCTCGGCATCTTCTCCAACCCGCCGGTGCTGGAAAGCGGCAGCGCGAAGCCGTAGTCCGGCTGTGCGAGATTGTGCGCCCTGCCGCCCTGAAGATAGTTCGTGGCGTCCAGCCAATATGTCTTTGCTCCGATCCTTGCCTTGACGATGGCATGGTCGAAATCGCGGAGCGCCGGCAGATGCTGGTCCAGGGCCCGTCCCTCGTCGAGATCGGCCAAGGCGACCTCGGCAGCAATGCCAAGCCGCACAAGCGACGAAACCAGCAGCAGGGCCTTGTCCTTGCAGTCACCGAACCCGCTCAGGATAACCGTCGCGGGATCACGCGGAACGTAGGAACCGGCACCCATCGACAGGCTTACATAGCGGATCTGGTCCTGCACCAACCGCATTGCCTCGACCATCCGGTCTTCGGGCACCGGATGCCGCAGAGCGATGTCGTCGAGCTTTGCGGCAAAAGCCGGGGGAAAAACGGTCGCTGGCTTGTAATAGGGCGCAACGGCATCGACCACACTTTGCCAATTCGCGGTAGACGCGACATCGACGGAGCCCCAGCCTGGATAGGTCACGGGCAGGTTATCCTCGACATTGACCGGTTTCGGGTTTGGAATTTCCCATAGATAGGTGGTGTCCGGCCCAGTCGGGGAGATTGAGGGCTTAAGTCGGGTTCCCCTTGTCTTGATCTGGAGCGGCTGGCCCGAAGGCCAAATGATGCTTGTGCGGATAAGCGCTACCGGCTCTTCCCATTCGGTGGAGAAATTCTTGAAGAAAAGGTCCTTGCCGACCAGCGGTGTTACTTCGTAGGTCGACCCGTAATCGACGATGTCGCCGGCACGCACGTCATCGATGTTGACATGTGCTGTCAGCCAGCCGTCGAAGACGCCTTTCTCGGCGTCTCTTTCCCTGCGGAAGATGTCGAATTCGACGCCTTCCAGCCGGTCCAAAACGGCACCATCGCGGATGATGTGAAGATGGTTGAGCGTGACCTTGTGCCGGGACGGATCGAACTGCAGATCGATACTCGCGCCACGATCCAGGCCGGGACGGTCGACGATTTTATAGACGGTGCGCGAGTACTCGACATAGCCGCCGGCGCGATGCTTGATCTGGTCGTCCGAGAGCAGCCATGAAACGCCATTCTTGATTTGATCCGATCGGGTGGGATCGGCAGCCGGAATATCAAGCTGCTTTACCCAGCTTTCTGCCGGACCCTTGAGAACCATGTCGTCGGACATGGCCGGAGAACTCAGGCCGATCAATAAGATGAAAAATACCAAGCGGGGCCAGAAAGACTTCATCCTATGAAAACTGTAACAGACAGACATCTACGCTCGCCCAACTTGGAAGAACTCCTTTTTCAGAGGCTTTCCCACCAAAGTAAAGGCCAGTTTCGCGGATTTCTGCAGTCACCGCGGCAAGAACCTGGAATAGACGAAGCGGCTCAGTTCCCGTACCGCTTCTTCAGATGGTCAGTGAAATGTGCGGCATCGAGCTTTTCGCCGGTAGCGCGTTCGAGCAGTTCCGGTGTCGACCAGCGCGAGCCTTGCGACCAGATCCTTTTGCGGCGCCAGTCGTTGATCGCGGCGAAATCTCCCTTGGCGAGGTCTTCGTCGGCTGAAGGATGATCCCTGGTCAGCGCCGCCCATTGCTGCGCCGCCATCATGGCGCCCAGCGTGTAGGAGGGGAAATAGCCGAAGGCGGCACCCGGCCAGTGGACGTCCTGCATCGGACCGTCAGCCGGATTGTCTGATGTCGACAGGCCGAGATAATCGCGCATCTTGGCATCCCAGGCTTCGGGCAGGTCGGCTGCTTCCAGCCGTCCCGAGACAAGCTCCTGCTCCAGCTCGTAGCGCAGGATGACGTGCAGCGGATAGGTGACCTCGTCGGCATCGACGCGGATCAGGCCGCGCTCGACCCGGTGTACATGCGGCAGGATGTCGTCGATCGTCCAGCTCTCGCCGAGGTGTCTTTCGACCACCGGCAGCGCCCAGCGCCAGAATTCTGGATTGCGGCCGATCTGCTTTTCGACGAACAGGCTCTGGCTTTCATGCACCGCCATGCCGCGCGCTCTGCCCAGAGGCCAGTGCGCCCACGCCTTCGGCAGGTTCTGCTCGTACAGCGCATGGCCGGTCTCGTGCAGCACGCCCATCAGCGCCGACAGGAAATCCGAGGTCTTGTAGCGGGTGGTGATGCGCACGTCGCTCGGCACGCCGCCGCAGAAGGGATGGTGCGAAACCGACAGCGAGCCGTGGGTGAGGTCGAAGCCGACCGCCGCCATCATGGCGAGGCCAAGCTCGCGCTGCTTGTCCAAGGGGTATCTGCCGGAAAGCGGCTTCAGCGGATGTTTCGCCAGCCGCTCTTCCTGCACGGCCAGTGCCTCCGGCACGAAGCCTTTCAGGAAGGTCTTCAACTCGACAAACACAGGCGTGATGTCGGCGGCGCGATTGCCCGGGTCATATTGCTCCATGAGCGCGTCGTAAGGCTCGAGCCCGAGCACCTCGGCGCGAAGGGCCGCCTCCTCGCGGACCAGCGCCACGACGCCTTCGAGCGCCGGTAGGAAACCCGCCCAGTCGTTCTTGGCGCGCAGGTCGCGCCAGAGCTGCTCGGAGCGCATGCGCGCGGTCGTCTGGCGCTCGACGAACTCGACCGGCAGGCAGGTCAGGTTGGTGTATTGCCGGCGGAATTCCCTGACCGCGGCCTGCTGCTCTTCGTTCAGCGCCTCCTGCTCGGCCGCCGCGATCCAGTCGGCAATCTCCGGCGCAGTCGCCCGGGCATGGTGCATGCCCGCAAGCGCCGACATTGCCTCTGCGCGCTTCTCGCCGCCGCCGACCGCCATATGGGTCGCCTCGTCGGCGCCGAGGATGGCGAGGGCGTGTTCCAGCGCTTCGAGCTTGTGGCCGAGGTCGTCGAGTTTTTGAAAGGACATTGTGGGTTCCGCTGATTTGACGGCGGAAAAGATACCAATGCAAAAGTGTTGGCAACCCCGAAGCCGTCCGCGATCGACGCATCGACTGCCAGCTGCAACGGCCGAAAAGCATCTTGTGGAAGCGGTGGCGTGCGTGGTCAATGTCGTCCGGCGGCGGCAGACCGCGATGCGGAGACGAAACATGATCGCCAATGTGCTGGTCGGGCTGGTGGCCGTGATCCACCTCTGCATCGTCTATCTTGAGATGGTGCTGTAGGACACGCCGCGCGGCCATATGGTATCCAGGCTGACGCCGGAATTCGCCAGGGCCTCGAAAGTGCTCGCGGCCAATCAGGGGCTTTACAACGGCTTTCTCGCAGCCAGCCTGATCTGGGGCTTTACCTCGGCGAAGCCGGTTTCCAGTAGTCTTCTTCCTGCTCTGCGTCGCCGTCGCCGGCCTTTACGGCAGCGACGGCGGGCCGTAAAATCCTGTTCATCGAGACAGTGCCGGCAGCGCTGGCGCTGATTGCACTGGCGGTGGGCTAGCGCATGATCCCTGAACCGAAAGCTGGAACGGATCATGCGCAAATCAATTGCCACAGCGCCGGGCACTGCGGCCGATTTCAGCCGCCTGGATAAGTTGGGCCATAGCCGTTGGGATAGTATCCGCCATCGGCGCCGTTGCCGATGAGGAAGGCACTGCCGCTGTCAGCGCGCAGCTTTTGGCTGACATCGTCGAGCTGCGCCAGCAACTGCTGATATTGCGTGCTCGGCATGGTTCCATCGCGTGCGGCCCTCTGGGCGGCCCGATCGAGTTGAGCGACCTGCGTGCGCAAGTCACGTGCCTCGCCCGGCTCGAGCTTGTTCGCCCGGATGGCGCCCTGGATACCCGTCTCCACACTCTGGATCTGATTGATCAAGGCCGTCGCACGCGGGCCGGCGTGAGCGCCAGCAAACGGAACGGCGAGGAGAAGTGTGGCGAGCGTAGCAGTCCTGAGATTCGTGGGAGCGAAGAAGCGCATGGTTGCGTCTCCTTTACTGGGGAAGGCGGTGGTTGGGAGGGTCTTGCCTTCCGGCCGCGGGCCGTCAGGTTCCGTCGCGTCGCGATGAGCGGTTCCACCGCCGGCGGTTCTCGGCCCATGACCAAGGCTAAAAGGCCATGGCGGCAAAGTGTAATTAAAAAAAGGTAATTTTTTTCAGCTCTTGCCGCTGCCGCACCAGTGCCCTAAATGCCGCCGACTTGAGCCGGCTCGACCTGGCCCGACCTGGCGCATGATACAAGCCAAAGGCCTGCAGATCACCGCTCGGTCAGCTTCAACTCGATGCGGCGGTTCTTGTTGCGCGCCTCTTCGGTATCGGCGGGGTCGAGCGGCTGGAATTCGCCGAAGCCGGCCGCGACCAGCCGGTTGGCCGGCACGCCGTTCTCGATCAGGAACTTGACCACCGATGTCGAGCGCGCCGTCGACAATTCCCAATTGTCGCGGTAGCGGCCGGTGCCGGAGAGCGGCTTGTTGTCGGTGTGGCCATCGACGCGCAGCACCCAGTTGATCTCCGGCGGGATTTCCTTTTGCAATTCGATGATGGCATCGGCGAGCTTCTTCATCTCGACCTTGCCGGCATCGTTGATCACCTCGGAGCCGGTCGGGAAAAGCACTTCCGACTGGAAGACGAAGCGGTCGCCGACGATACGGATGTTCTCGCGGTCGGCGAGAATTTCACGCAAGCGGCCGAAGAAATCGGAGCGGTAGCGGTTTAGCTCCTGCACGCGTTGCGCCAGTGCGACGTTGAGGCGGCGGCCGAGATCGGCGATCTTGGTGTTGGATTCGCGGTCGCGCGTTTCGGACACGTCGAGCGCTTGTTCGAGCGCTGCGATCTGCCTGCGCAGCGCCGAAATCTGCTGGTTGAGGATCTCGACCTGGCTCAGCGCCTGCTGGCTGATCTGGCGCTGGCTGTCGAGCTCGCCGGAAAGTGCCGTCGCGCGCTGGTTGGCGGCATCGCCGGCACCGGCGCCTTGCGCCAGCAATTGCTCGAGCCGGCTCTTTTCCGCCTCCGACGCGGACAGCGACGCCTGCAAATTGGCAAGGGTGTCCTCCTTGTCCTGCGTCGTCGAGCGCTCCAGCGCCAGAAGCTGGGTCAACTCGTTGATCTGCGAGTTGAGGCGGTTGAGCACCGTGTCCTTGCCGGAGATCTCGCGGCCGAGCAGGAACTGCGCCAGCACGAAAACCGTGAGCAGGAACATGATCGCCAACAGCAGCGTCGACAGCGCATCGACGAAGCCCGGCCAGTAATCGATGCGGCGGTCGGAGCGCCGGCCTCGTGCCAACGCCACGTCAATGCACTCCAGGCTTCTTCAAGGCGTCGGCGATCTTCTCCAGGGTGTTGCGCATCGCCTTCTGCTCGTCGGACTGGGCCTCGACCCAGTCGCGCATGATCTGCTGCTCCGAGCGCATGTTCTTGACCAGGCCGGAAATGCCGTCGGCGAGATTGGCCATGGCGGTGGCGACGCGCGGATTGGAGCCGCCGCCATTCTCCTGCAGAGTGCGCAGCTTTTCCGACAACAGCCGGATTTCCTCGGAGGGTTCGGTCTTGGCCGCGTCGGCAACGACGATGTCGGAGGACAGGTCGGTGACCGAGGACAGCCAGTTTTCGAGTTCGGTATAGAAGCGCGTCTGGGCGCGGCCGGCCTGCAGGTCGAGGAAGCCGAGCACCAGCGAGCCGGAGAGGCCGAACAGCGAGGACGAGAAGGCGGTGCCCATGCCGGCCAACGGAGCGGAAAGCCCCTGCTTCAGGGATTCGAGCACGGCCGCGGCATCGCCGGTGCCGGGATCGAGCGACTCGATGGTTTCGCGGATCGAGCCGATCGTGTTGAGCAGGCCCCAGAAGGTGCCGAGCAGGCCGAGGAACACCAGCAGTCCGACAAGGTAGCGCGACGTGTCGCGGCTTTCGTCGAGCCGGGTGGCGATCGAATCCAGCATGGTGCGCATCGAACTGGTCGAGAAAGCAATCGTCGAGGAGCGGCCGATCATCGCCTTCATCGGCGCCAGCAACACCGGTTCGGTGGTTTCGGAACCGGCGCGGAACGAGTTGACCCAGCGCACCTCGCGGAACAGCCGGCCGACCTGGACGAAGGCCAGCAGGATGCCGACCGCCAGCACGCCGATGATCAGGCCGTTGAGGCCGGGATTGGTGACGAAGGCGGTCGAGATCTGGCGGGTCAGGATGGCGGCGATGAAGGCCACGATGAACAGAAAGATCACCATGGTCAGCAGAAACACCTGCGGGCTCGACAATTTGTGCGGGTCGTAGATCAGAACGTCGGAGCGCCTGCCCATGCCGAAGGATCTGAGAAGAGTCATCCGTGCCCCGTTTCCGATGCCGTCGCCGCCGATCAATTTGTGTTTGCGACTCTAAACGGAATTGTGACGAAATTGAATGGCGCTTGGCAATATTGCCACTGTCCGCGACCGGAGGTCAAAGCCGGTTGATGACCAGGCAGTCGACCATGGCGGCCAGATGCAGGCCGGCGCCGGTGACGACAAAGCCATGCCACAGCGCATTGTGGAAGCGCAGGCCCTTCCAGGCGAAGAAGATCACGCCACAGGAGTAAACGATGCCGCCGGCAACGATGAGCGCGATCGATGTCGCCGGCAGCGTCCGCACGAGCGGCTCCACCAGAACGATACCGCTCCAGCCGATGGCTAGGTAGAAGACGATCGCCAGCCGGTCGAAACGGCCGGGAAGAAAGACCTTGATGGCGATGCCGACCGCCGCGGCGGTCCAGACCAGGACGATCATGGAAACGGCGAGCGGCGAGCCGCCGAGCTGGGCCAGGAAAGGCGTGTAGGTGGCAGCGATCAGCAGATAGATCGCGGCATGGTCGAAGCGCCGCAATATCCATTTTGCCGGCGACGACACCGGCCAGACATTGTAGGCCAGCGAAACCGACAGCACGGTGAGCAGCGAGACTACATAGAAGGCGGCGGCGACGTATTCGCCGGGGCCGGTTCGATAGGCGGCCAGTGCCAGCAGCGTCGAGCCGGCAGCGATCGCCAGCACGATGCCCACGGCGTGGACAATGCCGTCGGCGATGATCTCGGCGCGCGAGTAATGCCAGCGCCCCATAAAGGGAATGTCGAGCTGGGAGAGTTCGCTCTGGGGTTGGGGCCGGCTGTTCGTCATCGATGATCCTGCGCCACCTTATCTGGGCGGCCGCGGGACAGTATTTCAAGCTTTGGTTGCGGTTTTGTGACTGCGGCGGTTCAGCGCGGCGTGCCTCTATCAGCCGGCTGAGAGTGGCCTTTTGATAGTCTTCAACAGCGCGCGCTGGATGAGTTCGTTGCCGGCGACCAGTGAACCGGCGTTCAGCACATCCTGTCCCCCGGCGAAATCGGAGACGAAACCGCCCGCCTCGCGGATCAGCAAAATGCCGGCGGCGACATCCCAGGCCGACAGGCCGGTTTCCCAGAACCCGTCCATGCGGCCGGCGGCGACGTAGGCGAGATCGAGCGAGGCGGAGCCGAGACGGCGGACGCCAGAGACCTCAGCCATGACATTGCGCAACTCGATGAGGAAATTGCCGTGCTGGCCACGCCCGAGATGCGGCATGCCGCAGCCGATCACCGCATCGACCAGCTTGGTGCGGCCGGCGACGCGCAGCCGGCGGTCGTTCATGAAAGCGCCGCCGCCGCGCTCGGCGGTATAGAGCTCATCCATCGCCGGATTGTAGACGACGCCGGCGACGATCTGGCCCTGGCGCTCCAGCGCGATCGAAACGGCAAAGAGCGGAATGCCGTGCAGGAAATTGGTGGTGCCGTCGAGCGGGTCGACGATCCAGCGGTGCTGGCCGTCGTCGCCCTCGATCACGCCGCGTTCCTCCATCAGGAAGGCGTAGCCGGGCCGCGCCTTGGAGAGTTCGGCAAAGACGATGTCTTCGGCCTTGCGGTCGGCCTGGCTGACATAGTCGCCCGGCCCCTTCATCGAGACCTGCAGGTTCTGCACTTCGCCGAAGTCACGCGACAGCGAGCGGCCGGCCTTCATTGCGGCCTGGACCATGACATTGAGGATCGCGGAACGCGCCATTGCTGTTCTTCCTGTCGCTGCGCCTATTTGCCTTGACGCATCATCTTATCCAAAAAGTCTGCAACTCTTTGGGATCGCGCCTTAGTCGGCGCGGCGCACGTAAGTGATTTCGTTGGTATCGACGATGATGCGCTCGCCCGAGCCGATGAACGGCGGCACCAGCACGCGGATGCCGTTTTCGAGTATCGCCGGCTTGTAGGACGAGGCTGCCGTCTGGCCCCTCACCACCGGGTCGGCCTCGGTGATGGTCAGCGTCACCTGGTCGGGCAGCGAAATGCCGATCGGCCTTTCGTCATAGAGCTGGACCGTCACCATCATGCCGTCCTGCAGGAAGGCGGCGCGATCGCCGACGAACTCCTTTTGCAATTCAAGCTGCTCGTAGCTTTCGGTGTCCATGAACACCAGCGCGTCGCCCTGCTCGTAGAGGAAGGAAAAATCCTTCAGATCGAGCCGGATCTGCTCGACCGTCTCGGCCGAACGGAAGCGCTCGTTGAGCTTGGTGCCGTTGATCAGGTTCTTGAGTTCGACCTGGTTGTAGGCGCCGCCCTTGCCGGGCTTGACGGTGTTGGTCCTGACCGCCACCCAAAGGCCGCCATCATGCTCGATGACGTTGCCGGGACGGATTTCGTTGCCATTGATCTTGGCCATGGTGAGGTGATCCGGAAATGAGATGATCGCCGCAAAGGGCAATTTGGCGCCTCCAAGACCACAAATCGCCAGCAGAGGCAAGGAGCGCCTTCCGATGAAGCGGGAACGAAGCTGGCCCGGCAGTGCGCCGTGGCGGCCTCAGTCCGCCCTGACAGTCGCGGTGACGGCCTCGGTCACTGCGTCGGCGACCTCTGTCAAAAGATGCAGGTGCGGCGACCGCAGGACGACAATTCGCAGCGACAGCTCGAGGCCGGGAGCGTCGACCAGGGCAATGCCCTCCGGCAGCTTTTCCCGCAGCAGCCGCGTGGGCAGCAGACCAAGGCCTTGGCCTCGACGAACCCAGTCGATCTGCAGCGCGCCGTCCTGAATCTCGGCGCCGACAGTCAATCTGTTCCCGCCCTCAGCAAGGGCAGCCGTCAGCCGCCGGCGCGCGTCGCAGGGTTCAGGGCTGAGGACCCAGGGCATGGTCTTGACGTCGGCTTGCCGGCCGGTGCTTTCGGCAGCGATGATGCCGAGGGGCTCGGTTCCGACAACGCCGTCTACGGTTTTGGAATTGCTGCCGTCCAGTATGAAGGCGAGGTCGAGCTGTCCGCGCTTGTGCTGGTCGGCCAGCTCAAGACTCCAGCCGCTCTTCAGACGCAGCGAGACCTTCGGAAACCGCGCCACGGCATCACCAATGGCGGCGGCCACGGCTTTGTCGCAAAGTCCATGCGCGAGGCCGAGCCGCAGCAGGCCCTCCGGCTCGTCGCCCTTGGCGAATGATCTCAGCGCGGCGACGGCGGCGAGAATTTCCTTGCCGCGTGCCAGCACCTCTACGCCGGCCGGGGTCAGTCGCGACGGCTTTAGCCGGCGGTCGAGCAATTCCGTGCCGAGCATCTCCTCCAGCCGCTGGATCTGGCGGGTGACGGCCGGCTGCGTCAATGGCAGGCGTTGCGCCACCTTCTGAATCGAACCCTCCTCGGCAAAGAGGGCCAGTGTTTTCAGTTCTTCAAGCACGACACACCCAAACATGTCAGAGAAGCATAATTATCCTGAACATTATGAATTTGAAATCCGATGGATGGCAAGCGATTTTCTTCCGGCAGGACCCGGTTGGAAAGGAACGAGGATGAAGGCGATCGAATTGCAGAGCCCGGGCGGCCTCGAGAACCTCAGAATGGTCGAGCGGCCGATGCCTGAGCCAGGGCGCCAGGAGATGATTGTGAAGGTCAAGGCGACGGCGCTGAACTACCGCGATGCCGAGATCGTTCGCGGCAGCTATCACACGAAGTTTGCATTGCCGCTGGTGCCGCTGTCGGACGGCGTCGGCGAAGTCGTTGCCATCGACGCCGAGGTCAGCCGGTTCAAGATCGGCGATCGGGTCTGCGGCACGTTCTGGCAGCGCTGGGTCGGCGGCAGTTTCGCCATGGCGGAGCCATCCTATCAACGTGGCGGCCCGATCGACGGGCTGCTCAGCGAATTTGCCCGGCTCGACGAACAGGCGGCGGTGCTGGCGCCGGCCAATCTGAGCGACCTCGAGGCGGCGACGCTGCCATGCGCCGGCGTGACGGCATGGCATGCGCTGTTTACGGAGGGCAGCGTCAAACCCGGCGACACCGTGCTTTGCCTCGGCACCGGCGGCGTTTCGCTGTTTGCGGTGCAGTTCGCCGCCGCTGCCGGGGCGCGCGTCATCGTGACGTCGAGCAGCGACGAGAAGCTTGCGCGGGCAAGGCAACTTGGCGCGCAGGATGGCGTGAATTATCGCAGCGTCCCCGATTGGGCATCGGCCGTGCTGGGATTGACGGATGGCCGCGGCGCCGACCATATCATCGAGGTTGGCGGACCGCAGAGTTTTGCACAATCGCTGAGGGCAGCGGCGCGCGGCGCCCAGATCAACGTCATCGGCTATCTCGGCGGCAGTGACGGCGCCATCAACCCGCTCGACATCTTCCGCCGGCAGGTCAGGGCGCGAGGCATACCGGTGGGCTCACGCGAATCCTTCGAGGCGATGAACCGCGCCATTGTCCTGAACCGGTTGAGACCGGTGATCGATCGGGTCGTGCCATGGAGCCGGGCCGCCGAAGCCTTTCGGTACCTTGAACACGGCTCTCCCTTTGGCAAGGTCGTGCTCGATCATACGCAATGAGCCCGCCTGACGAGCCTGGTGCAATGAATCGCGATATCGCGGTCAGGGCAGGCGGTTGGCCCGTTGCAGCGCCTGCTGCGTCTGCTCGTCGGTCAGGCCCTGCAGGAAATCGTCCATCTCTTGGTCGATCAGCCCGGCGCGGCGGGCGACAACATACCAGGCGCCGGCGAGGATCAGATCCGGGTCGGTGCCTATGCCGTTCATGTAGAGCTTGGCGAGACGGTTCTGGGCGGCGACATTGCCGCCCTCGGCGGCCTGCTTCATCCAGTTGAAGCCGGATTTCAGGTCGCGGGCGCCGCCGCGCCCCTCGATCATCCAGGTGGCGAGATCGATCTGTGCCGTGTCGTAGTTCTGCCGCGCGGCCTGTGCCAGCAGGCCGCGGGCGCGGACATCGTCGCGCGGCTTGCCGCCGGCGCCATTGGCGTAGACCTGTGCCATCGCATATTGTGCGTCGGCAAGCCCGGTCGCGGCAGCGCGGTCGTAATAGGACACGGCTTTGGCAATACCGGCATCGCCGGGCTCCTGTTCGACCATCAGCTGCGCAAAATTGAACTGCGCCAGGCGGTTGCCGGCCTCGGCTGCGGCCTGCATCAGCGCATAGGCTTCCTTCTCGTCCTTTTTGACGTAGCGGCCGTCGAGCAGCATCAGCGCATACTGGAATTGCGATTCCGGCACGCCCTGCTCGGCGGCAAGCGCATACCACTTCGCCGCCCCTGCCGCGTCGACCGGCACGCCGAGGCCGCGCGACAGTATCTCGGCCACCAGCGTCTGTGCCGCCGGATCGCCGTTTTGAGCACGGGAGAGCGCAAGGTTGTAGGCCGTCTTGTAGAGCCCGCGTTGAAAGGCGCCGTAGGCAGCGTCGGACGGCTTTGCGCCGAAGCGGTCGGGGTTGATGGTGTCGGCCGACGGCAACGGGGTGGTGGTGGCGGGCTGCGGCAATTGTGCGGCGATGGGCTTGTCGGCAGGTTCGCTGGAATCCGGCCTGGGCTGCGGCAGCGGAACGGGTTCCGCCGCTATCGCCTGCGTCACGGCCGTTGCGAGAAAGGCGCTGAAAAGGATTTTCCGCGAGAGCACGTCAGTCCTCGAAGCGCGGCGCGGTTTCGTCGAGCATCGCGTTGGCGGCGGCGACCGCCATCTTCGGATCGACGCCGTCGGCGAAAACGGCGCTGGACAGCGCCACGAATTCAGCGCCGGTGGCGGCGACCGCTTCCACCGAGGCAAGATCCGATCCGGCCATGACGATGCAGGGGATCTGGATGACGTCCGCCCACCATTGCCCGAGCGACAGGTTGCGCGGGTGCGGCTCAGGCTTGTTGTCGTAGCCGAAGCGGCCGAAGAAAATGTAATCAGGCCTGACCTCGCCGAGTTCCAGCGCATCGTCGCGGGTCTTGGCGCCGCCGGTGCCGACCATCATCCTGGCCTGGAAGTGTTCGATCGTTTCGGCGAGCTCGTCCTTGCCGACCTCGACATGGATGCCGTCGGCCTGGACACGGCCGGCGATGCGGGTGTCGCCGGCAATGATGACGGCAATGCCGGCCGCTTGCGCCACCGGCACGATCTGTTCGGCAAAGGCTTGGAAAGAGGCCTCGTCCATACCGTTTTCCGGCAGAATGAGCGAGGCGACGTCACCGCCGTCGAAGGCCGCGGCGATGCGCGCGGCCGGCACGTTCGGCGGCGCGATCAGCACGATACGGCAGCGGTTGGGCGGCGTTGCGTCATTCATTGGTGTTCGATCCCGGTTATCGCCTATGCCGGGCGAAGATGGTTGCATTGCGGCATAGAGCAAAGTGCGGGGATTGAACAGGCGGCACGGGGATCACGATTGCCGCCAACGATTCCATAGGGCTCGGCGCATGGCTGCCGTTGGCCGAAATTCTCTTCGCCTGGTCGCTTGCGGCCCTACGCAGGCACCTTCGATTTCCACAGCGACCAGCCGAGATTCATGCCGGCGGCGGCGACCAGGATGGCGGCGGCGCCGACGATCTGCGCCGGATGCAGCCGGTGGCCGAAGGCGACGACGTCGACGAGGATGGCGACGACTGGGTAGATGAAGGACAGCGATCCCTGCAGATGCGTCGGCAGCTTCTGGATGGCACCGTACATGAGGATGTACATCAGGCCGGTATGGACGATGCCGAGTGTCGCCAGCATGACCCAGCTCCGCGCATCGACGGGAAGGTGGGTGAGATTGGCGAAGGGTGCCAGCATGAGAACGCCGACGCAGACCTGGATCAGGGCGATCAGGTGCGGCGGCGTGCCTTTGAGCTTCTTGGTGACGATAGCCGCAACGGCCCAGAAGAAAGCCGCGGCCAGCGCCATCGCAATGCCGGTAAAGTAATCCGTACCATGATCGCCTGCATCGGGCGCGGCCTGCACGATCAGCAGCATGCCGGCGAAGGCGATGCCGAGCCAGGTCAGCTTGGTCACCGTCAGCCGTTCGGAGAAGAAGAGCGCGCCAAAACCCACCAGCATGAAGGGCTGCGTATTGTAGACAGCCGTGGCGATCGAGATCGACGCGCGAGAAAACGCGCTGAACAGCAACAGCCAGTTGATAACGATGGCAGCACCGCCGAGCGCCGCGATCGTGACGATGCGAAGCGACAGCCTGCCGCGCAGCAGCCCAAGCGCCGCGCAGATGATCAGCAGCGTTACCGCACCGAAAGCACAGCGCCAGAACACCACGTCCATGATGGGCTGGCCGGAAAGGACGACGAACCAGCCGATCGTGCCGAGGATCGCCATCGCCGCCGTCATTTCGATCGTGCCGCGTACCGTGTTGTCCATGGATGCTCCTGAAACCCGTTGAGATTTTATAATCCCACGGCGGATCGGGTATTTCCATGACTTGCAGCCGGTGATATGCAGAATGACCTCATTTAATTAGGTAAACATCGGGTTTTTCTTGGAATTGTAAAATGCTGGACGAACTCGACAGAAAGCTCCTCGATATCCTGGTCAAGGATTCACGGACCTCGCTGAAGGAACTGGCGCTGCAGGTCGGGCTGTCGTCGCCAAGCGTTTCGGAGAGGCTTCGGCGGCTTGAGGATCGCGGCGTCATCCGCGCGTTCACCATCGACATCGATCCGCAGGCGCTCGGCTACGCCTTGCAGGCGATCGTTCGCATCCGGCCATTGCCGGGCAAGCTGCACATCGTCCAGAAGCTGATCGAGGAAATCCCGGAATTCGGCGAATGCGACAAGGTGACGGGCGATGACTGCTTCGTTGCCCGGCTGTTCGTCCGCTCGATCGGCGAGCTCGACCGGATTCTCGACCGCATCGCCGACAAGGCCGAAACCAGCACCGCCATCATCAAGGCGCAGCCGATCCGGAGACGCCCGCCGCCGCTCGACATGCCAAACATGTGACGGGTTTCGGTGGCGTGGCCCACATATTTGCGGTCGCGGCCTGACCATTTCTGGTCTATTCCAGAGTTCAACTTTCCCTCCAGCGTCCCTTCCCATGTCAGGCCTGCTCGTCGATCCCTGGTTCTATGCCGCGGCCATTCCGGCCGTCATCCTCGTCGGCCTGTCGAAAGGCGGCTTCGGCGGCGCCGTCGGCTTTGTCGGCGTGCCGTTGATGGCGCTGACCATGCCGCCGGTTCAGGCTGCCGCAATCCTTCTGCCAATTCTGTGCCTGATGGACATTGTCTCGGTGTGGACGTGGTGGGGCATCTTCGACCGCAAGATGCTGGCCGACATGATGCCGGGCGCCGTGATCGGCATCGCCCTTGGCTGGCTGACGGCGGCACTTGTAACCGAAGAGATGGTGCGGCTGATCGTCGGCGCGGTTGCCCTGATCTTCGTGCTGCGCTGGCTCTATTTGCAACTCCGCCACGGTGCCGGCCACGCGGCGGAGCCCAACCGCGTCGCCGCCGGCTTCTGGGGTACTGTTGCCGGGTTCACCAGCTTCGTCGCCCATGTCGGCGGCCCGCCTTTTCAGGTCTATGCGCTGCCGATCAGGCTCGATCCGAAGGTGCTGTCGGGCACCGCGGCGATCTTTTTCGCCGTCACCAATGCGCTGAAGCTCATCCCCTATTTCGCGCTCGGCCAGTTCGACACCACCAATTTGACCGCGTCGGCGGTGCTGATGCCGCTGGCGCCGCTGTCGACAATCGCCGGCGCCTGGCTGGTGCGGCGGATGCGGCCGGAGCTGTTCTATCCCTTCACCTATGCGACCGTGGCGGTCGTCGCGGTCAAGCTTCTGTGGGACGGCATCGCCGGCCTCCTGTAAGACGGCGGCCCCATTCTGCCGCCGCCGGATTCCTTACACCTCAGGCGGCACTCGGCAGCAGCTGCCGCGTCCTGCCAAGCGCCAGGGCAATGCCGGTTGCCAGTACGAACGCCATGCAGCCCAGAATGGTGATGTCGTGCAGCGTCGGCTTCAGCACCATGTCCGCGATGATCACCAGCATCACCGAATAGTCGAAGCGCGCGGCGCTGAGGACGCGCTGGCCCTGGGCAAGCACTGCCGGCGTCACGCCCTCCTTGGCGATCATGCCTGCCATGCGGTCGGCAGTCGGCTTGAAGATGAACATGCCGATGCAGAAGGTCGTCGCATAACCGGCAAGGCCGATCAGCACCCACAGATCGGAAAAGCCGACCCAGAAGCCGCACATGATGAGGCCGAAAAGCAATGTCAGCATCGACATCGGCGCGAAGAACCGGTTGCCGAGCTCGCCGGTAGCGCGCATCGCCTGCAGCATGCCTTCGACGTTTCCAGCGCGGTCGGCGCGTACCGCGAGCAGCATCAGCGTGAAGCCGCCGCCGACCCAGAGGATCGCCGAGACGATATGCAGAAATTTAACGGCCGAGTACCAGTCCATTATTCGCTCCTTGAGAGATTTGATGATTTGCCGGAGCGCAAGGTTTGCTCCGCCTCGTTGCGAGGAACGGGCGTTTAGCGCGGCGCCTGTTTCGGAACGATGTCGCGCGCAGTGCCGTTTTGTTTCGGTAAGCCGGTCACCATTTGGAGGAAACCATGGCGCAAGCGTCGCCCCGACTTTCCAGCCGGTGGTGTGAACGGCGCCGTGGCCAGTCAGCTGTGCTGTTACGGCACAGATGCTGGGCGCTTGATCGAAAAATATGCCCCGCGTTAAAGCTTCGTTAAGCTTTACAGGCGTTTACTATGTCCATCCAGTGATCTGGATTCTTACCGAGTGGTTGGAGCCACTTTGTTTGACGCCTCCCTGTTAAACTCCTGAGAGCCGCCTTATCCGCGGCTCTTTTTTTGTCCGTGGCATGGGCGTTCTTCCGGCTAAATGCGGCCGTTAACCGTTTGTTAAACATGTGCTTGCCTTCGCTGGCAGCGAAGCGCATTTTCAAGCTTCAGTCGTTTAGGCTGCCGGATATGGCGGCCAAGAGCCGAATCGGCCGGCTGTCAGGCAAGTGCAGGGGCGTAGCGATGAACGAGCCTTCGAAGGCGAGCGCGAAAACCATCAAGCTGGCGGAGCGCCGGGTTTTCTCCCAATCCTTCAAGCCGCTCTATCAGGAAGGCATGGGCCTGGTCGAGCAGGCCGCCGAATATCTCGACGGCAAGGGCCGCGCCGAGGCCAAGAAGCTGTCGAGGCTGGCGGCGACGCTTTATGCGGCCGAATCGATGCGGCTGACCACCAGGCTGATGCAGGTCGCCTCGTGGCTGCTTTTGCAGCGGGCGGCGAATTCCGGCGAGATGACCCGCGATCAGGTGGCCTCAGAAAAATCCAAGGTGCGTCTCGATACCGCCTCCGCGCATGAGGAGGCGCCCGGCTGGGCCGAGCTGCCGACGGATTTCATCGATCTCGTCAACCGCTCGCTGCGCCTGCAGGCGCTGGTGCGCCGCATGGACGAGGAGATCTATGGCGGCCTCGCCGAGGTGCCGCCGTCGAGCCGTCGCCTCAATCCGGTGTCCGACCAGATCACGCTGCTCAACACGGCTTTCGCCCGCGGCTGAGAGAACGTTTCATAATTCTACTCCGGCGGCCATCTAGACTAACCGCGAAGGGATGGGCTCGCGATCATCAGGCGGGGAGAATCACGCAGCAGCAGGCGCGATCCGACCTCCACGATAGACCTGATCGCTGGGAGCAGCTCCTGCCCCAATGACGTCAGCTCATACTCCACGGTCGGCGGCGATGTCGGCATCACGTGGCGTGCGAGGACGCCACGCTCCTCGAGATCGCGCAACCTGCCGGTCAGCACCTTCGCCGAAATGGCTGGGATATCGCGGCGCAATTCGGAGAACCGGCGCGGGCCGTCGCTCAAGGACCAGAGCACCTCGGGTGTCCAGCACCCGCCAAGCAGCGCCATGCACCTCGACATGGGGCAGCCGGGAAGCGCCTTCACCTTCGTTCGCATCCTGAGGACCATCGCGCATCTTCCATGAGAGTTTCCAGTTGGATACCGGAAAATGATGGTAACTACAAGATACGTGGTTTCCGACGGTAACGAGAGCCGCTATCTGAGGCTCTCAATCCATCCAACCACGAAATGGACAGAACGATGTACGCAATAACTGGAGCAACAGGACAGCTTGGCCGTCTCGTGATCGACGCACTGCTGAAGACAGTTCCGGCCAGCCGGATCGTTGCGGCGGTTCGTGATCCGGCAAAGGCCAGCGATCTTGTCCAACGCGGCGTAGTCGTGCGGGAGGCGGACTATAATCGTCCCGACACGCTCCCGATGGCGCTGGCCGGCGTCGATAGACTGCTGCTGATTTCCTCGACCGAAGTCAGCGGCCGCTTGCCGCAGCATCGGTCAGTGATCAAGGCCGCCCAACGGGTGGGGGTTTCGCTGATCGCTTACACAAGCATGCTGCATGCGGACACGTCTCCCGCGAGGCTCGCGGTGGAACATCGGCAGACGGAGGAGGTCATCGCGGCCTCCGGCCTACCCGCCGTCATCCTGCGCAACGGCTGGTACACCGAGAACCATCTGATGGCACTCCCGGCGGCTCTGGAGCACGGCGCCTTCATCGGCGCCGCAAATGAGGGGCGCTTCTCGTCCGCGGCGCGGCAGGATTATGCCGAGGCCGCGGCCGTGGTGCTGACGAGCGAGGATCAAGCAGGGAGGACTTACGAGCTCGCCGCGGACCAAGCCTTCACGCTCGCCGAGCTTGCGGCGAAGGTCTCGCGGCAATCGGGCAAGGCGATCGCCTACAACGATCTTGCCGGGGCGGCCTATGAGGGTGTGTTGACAGGCGCCGGGCTGCCCGCCGATCTCGCCGCTATCCTGGCCGATGCCGACATTGCAGCCTCACGCGGAGCGTTGTTCGATGACGGCGGCGCCATGAGCCGGCTGATCGGTCGACCGACAACGCCACTGGAGAGCGTCGTTGCGGCAGCATTGCGCGGTTGAAACCGAGATGGCTGTCACATCAGAGGACCGTCTGTCGCTCGCGCCAACAGTTATTCAAACGACTAGACTAGCGCAGCCTTCTGCGCTTCCGGTGCTCGCGTACTTATGTACGCTCCGCTCCGGTTCTCGAAAACCACGCTATCTGTCTCGCCAGAGCGAATTCTCAAACATTCTCTAAACCAGACTCGGTTGCTGTTTCTGGTTTGTTCACATTTCGCTGGCATCGCTGCTCGCCGGGGTTAAAGTTGACGGATGGGGGAAGCGATTCGCATCATCGGCATCGATCCAGGGCTGAGGCGCACCGGCTGGGGCATAGTCGAAAGCCTCGGCAATTCGCTGCGCTTCGTCGCTTCCGGCACGGTGCGGTCCGACGACAAGGCCGCGCTGGCGGTGCGTCTTTGCCAGTTGCATGACGGGCTCGCCGAGATCCTGCATGCCGCGATGCCGCACGAGGCGGCGGTCGAGCAAACTTTCGTCAACAAGGACGCGGCGGCGACGCTGAAACTCGGCCAGGCACGCGGCATCGCCATGCTGGTGCCGGCGCGTGCCGGCCTTGTCGTTGCCGAATATGCGCCAAACGCCGTCAAAAAGGCGGTGATCGGCGTCGGCCATGGCGACAAGAAGCAGATCCACATGATGGTCAAGGTGCTGATGCCGAAGGCGACTTTCGACAGCGATGACGCCGCCGACGCGCTGGCTATCGCCATCTGTCACGCGCATCACCGGCAGAGCATCGCCTACAGGATGGCGGCGCTGGCCGGATAAGTATGTTCTTGACTTGTTCTCCAGTGGGCAATAGGTAATACCAACGAGGTATTACCATGCGCGTTACCACCAAGGGCCAAGTGACCATCCCGAAGGAAATACGGGATCATCTCGGTATCGGCCCGGGCTCGGAGGTGGAGTTCGTCCCCACCGAGGACGGCGCTCGTGTCATAGCCGTCGACGAAAACATGTCGGAGGAGGAAGCCTCGCGCAGATTCAGCCAGATGCTCGATCGTATGGCCGGTACGCTGGATCTGGGAGGCTTGACGGCGGATGAATATGTGGAATGGCTGAGGGGCCCACGTGAAGATCTCGACATTGATTGACACAAATGTCTTGATCGACGTTTGGGGTCCTGCCGGACGGGAGACGAAATGGTCGGCATCCGCGATTACCGCATGCCGGCGCGACGGCGCACTTGTTATCAATGCAATCGTCTGGTCCGAGCTCGCGCCGTTGATTGCGACCGAACAGGCTCTTCGTCAAGCAGCCGACATGCTCAAGATGGATCGCGAATTTCTGCCGTGGGAAGCAGCCTTCCTCGCTGGTGTCACGCACTCGCGCTATCGCCGCGCCGGCGGCATTCGCGAACGAACCTTGCCGGATTTCTTTATTGGAGCCCATGCGGTTGTCGCTGGGCATCGCCTGCTGACGCGCAATGCTGCGCGCTATCGCGGCTATTTCCCGGACCTCGATATCATCTCTCCGGAAACCCACCCGGCATGATCGGCACGCTCAAATGATCGGCAAGCTAAAAGGCACGCTGGATGAGATCGACGAGGATTTCTGCATCGTCGACGTGCATGGCGTCGGCTATGTCGCCTACTGCTCGGCGCGCACGCTGGCGGCATTGCCGCGGCCGGGCGAGGCGGTCGTGCTGTTCATCGAGACCTATGTGCGCGAGGACATGCTGCGGCTCTATGGGTTCCAGTCGGTGCTGGAGCGCGAATGGTTCCGGCTGCTGATGAACAATGTGCAAGGCGTCGGCGCCAAGGTGGCGCTGGCCATCCTGTCGACGCTGGCACCGGCCGACCTCGCCAATGCGATTGCGCTGCGCGATATCGCCATGGTCAGCCGTGCGCCTGGCGTCGGCAAGAAGGTCGCCGAGCGCATCGTCACCGAATTGAAGAACAAGGCGCCGGCCTATGCGGGCACTGCCTCCGGCACAATCGGCCTGAAGCAGGAGCTCGGCGAGGGCATCGCCTCGGCGCCGATCACCGACGCCGTCTCGGCGCTGGTCAATCTCGGCTATTCGCGCGACACCGCCGCCAATGCGGTGGCGGCGGCGCTGAAGACGGCAGGCGAGGAGGCGGACGCGTCGAAGCTGATCCGCTTCGGGCTGAAGGAGCTGGCACGGTGAGACGTTGCCCGACAAATAAATTCCGACTAGGAACAAGAGCATGGTCGGATATGCAAGCTTGACCTCCAGGGGGCAGCTTACGATTCCAAAGAAAGTCCGGAACGAGTTGTCGCTCAAGTCAGGCGATACTGTTGCGTGGACGGTCGTGGATGGTCTCCTGATAGGAACGCCGCGCAATCTCGAATTTGCCGACCTCGCTGGATTTCTAGGCGATCCACCTGACGGGCCTGCTGCGCTGGAACAGATCGACGCGGTGGTAAGAGATGCAGTGGGCCGCCGTTGTTGGCGAGGAGCACGGCGACGAACGAGAGGGTGCCGGGTGACGTTGATCGGTATCGATACAAACTTTTTCTTTCGGGCGGTATGCGCATGAGCCTTTCGCCACGCCTCATTGCTCCCGACAGACGCGGCGAGGACGCCGAGCAGACCTTGCGGCCGCAGACGCTCGGCGACTTCGTCGGCCAGGCGGCGGTGCGGGCCAATCTCAAAGTCTTCATCGAGGCCGCCAAGGGCCGCAGCGAAGCGCTCGACCATGTGCTGTTCGTCGGCCCGCCCGGCCTCGGCAAGACGACGCTGGCGCAGATCATGGCGCGCGAGCTTGGCGTCAATTTCCGCTCGACCTCGGGTCCGGTCATCGCCAAGGCCGGCGATCTGGCGGCGTTGCTCACCAACCTCGAAGACCGCGACGTGCTGTTCATCGACGAGATCCACCGGCTCAACCCGGCGGTCGAGGAAATCCTCTATCCGGCGATGGAGGATTTCCAGCTCGACCTGATCATCGGCGAGGGGCCGGCGGCGCGCTCGGTCAAGATCGACCTTGCCCGCTTCACGCTTGTCGCCGCCACCACCCGGCTCGGCCTGTTGACCAACCCGCTGCGCGACCGGTTCGGCATTCCGGTGCGGCTCAATTTCTACTCGGTCGAGGAACTCGAGCAGATCGTGCGGCGCGGCGCCCGCATCCTTGCCATGCCGCTCGGCGACGACGGTGCTTTGGAGATCGCCCGGCGGGCGCGCGGCACGCCGCGCATCGCCGGCCGGCTGTTGCGCCGGGTGCGCGACTTCGCCAGCGTTGCCGGCGACGGCCATGTCGACCGCAAGATCGCCGACGAGGCGCTGACGCGGCTGGAGGTCGACGGGCTCGGCCTCGACGCGCTCGACCGCCGTTATCTGTCGATGATCGCCCGGAATTTCGGCGGCGGGCCGGTCGGCATCGAGACCATCGCGGCCGGGCTTTCCGAGCCACGCGATGCCATCGAGGACATCATCGAGCCCTTTCTGATCCAGCAAGGCTTCATCATGCGCACCCCGCGCGGCCGCGTGCTGGCGGCCAATGCCTGGCGGCATCTCGGCCTCGACGCGCCGAAGGACCTGGCGCAGCAGCAGATCAGCCTGTTCCAGGAAGAACCCTAAGTTCCGCTGCTTATGGCTTCGGTGCTGGCAGTTCCCCGGCCCAGCCCTCTAGGTCTTGATCATCGCCGGTCTATGCGCAAAACAGGTGTTGCTTGAAACAGGGCCTGTCGGGCCAAAAGGACAGCGCAATGGACGATCACGGTGAATCGGCATTGTCCGCCGGACTTTCCGGCGCGCTGACGGAATTCGGCCATCGATTGATGGCGCGGGTCTATTATGCAGACACCGATTTTTCCGGCGTCGTCTACCACGCGCGCTATCTCGAATTCTTCGAGCGCGGCCGTTCCGACTATCTGCGGCTGGCCGGCGTCCACCACAGCGAGCTTGCCGACGGCAAGCATGGCGAGAAAATAGTCTGGGTGGTGCGGCGCATGGAGATCGATTTCCGCGGTTCGGCCCGCATGGACGACATCCTGACCATCGACACGCGCACCGACGAGATTTCCGGCGCCCGCATCGTCATGGCGCAGCAATTGAAGCGCGGCAGCGAAGTGCTGGTCGAGGCGCGTGTCGAAGCGGCGATCGTCGGCGAGAACGGGCGGCCGCGGCGCTTTCCCAAGGACTGGATCGCAGCCTTCATGCCCAGAACGCGCAAATAAAGGTTCAGAGGCGGACGATCCCGGAGCTCCCGGTCCAGGCCAGAATCGCCAGGCGGCCTATCAGGGCGCGGCAATGCGCCGCGCTGTACGTCCTAACCCATCCTTAACCATAACGGTCCATGAAGGGATTGGTTAAGATTGGGAGAATCCAAGCGCCTTCCTTTCACCAATATTTGCCCCGAAAAGGCCGCCAACGGTGCATTTGGGGTTATTCCGCAAGCCTAACGCGAACGGATCACAAGGGATGCCCATGGGCCAGCCGCCAGCCACGCCCGGAAAATCTTTAAGGACGTAACATGGAAAACATCGCTCTCGCCGAACCGGGCGCGCATTTATCGATTTGGGCCTTGTTCATGCAGGCCGGTTGGGTGGTCAAGCTGGTCATGATCGGGCTGCTTGGTGCCTCGATCTGGACCTGGGCGATCATCGTCGACAAGCTCGTCGCCTATGCCCGCATGCGGCTGGCGCTCAATCGCTTCGAACAGGTGTTCTGGTCGGGACAGTCGCTGGAAGAACTTTACCGCACGCTCGCCGACCGCAAGACGACCGGCATGAGCGCGATCTTCGTCGCCGCCATGCGCGAATGGAAGAAAAGCTTCGAGAAGGGCGCGAAATCGCCGCTCGGCCTGCAGACCCGCATCGACAAGGCTATGGATCTGGCGCTGACCCGCGAGATGGAAAAACTTGAAGGGCGGCTCGGCTTCCTCGCCACCACCGGCTCGGCGGCGCCGTTCATCGGCCTGTTCGGCACCGTGATCGGCATCATGACCTCGTTCCAGGCGATCGCCGCCTCGAAGAACACCAGCCTGTCGGTGGTCGCGCCCGGCATCGCCGAAGCGCTGCTGGCGACCGCGATCGGCCTGCTGGCCGCCATACCCGCCGTCATCGCCTATAACAAGCTGTCGTCGGACGCGAGCAAGATCGCGGTGCGCATGGAAGGGTTCGCGGACGAGTTCTCCGCCATACTCTCGCGCCAAATCGATGAAAAAGTCGCGCAGAAGGCCTGAGGAACGATCATGGGAATGTCCGTAAGCGCAGGTGGCGGAGGACGCGGCGGGCGCGGCCACAGGCGGCGCGGCCGCCACCACGCGTTGATCTCGGAGATCAACGTCACGCCGATGGTCGACGTGATGCTGGTGCTGCTGATCATCTTCATGGTCGCGGCGCCGCTGCTGACGGTCGGTGTGCCGGTCGACCTGCCGGAGACGAAGGCCAAGGCGATGAACGCCGATACCCAGCCGATCACGATTACCATCGACGGCACGGGAAAGCTTTTCCTGCAGGAGACCGAAATCCCGCAGGAAGAACTGGTCGCCAAGCTGCAGGCGATTTCCAAGACCGGCTACGAAGAGCGCATCTTCATCCGCGGTGCCAAGACTACCAACTATGGCGCCGCGATGGAGGTGATGGGTCTCATCCAGGACGCCGGTTACAAGAACATCGGCCTGCTTACACTGCCGAAACAGGACCAATAGACGCGAAATGAGGACCGGCCTCACCACATCGGTGATCTTGCATACGGTGGCGATCGCCTTCGGGCTGTTCACGCTGTCGGCGCCGGCTGCGCTTCCGTCGTCCGATGTCGAGTCGGTCGCAGTGGACATTGTGCCGATGGAGGCCGTCTCGCAGGTTTTGCAGGGCGACAAGAAAGCCGTGATGCACGAAAAGCCGGCGCCGCTGCCGACACAGCGTCCCGACATCGTGCCCGATGCCCAGAAAGTCGGCGAGAACAGCATCGATACCGACAAGCCGCCGACGCCTGAGGCCAAGCCCAAGCCGGTCGATATGACGGCGGCTCCGCCACCTGCGCCGACGCCGGTCGAAAAGCCCAAGCCCGAGGACGTGCCGAAGCCGCCGGAAAAGCCGAAGCCTATTCCCGCAACGGAGGTGGCGCCGGTGCCGCAGCCGAAGGAAGAGGTCAAGCTCGAACCGGTCAAGCAGACCGATCCCAAGCCGACGCCGGCCAAGGAGCCGACGCCCACGCCGCCGCAGGACAAGACCGCCGCGATCGATCCGCAGCCCGAGGTCAAGCCGGATGCCGTCGCCGAGGCGATTGCCAAGCAACCGCCGACCGAGGAGGCGCAGCTTCCGGACTCGGCGCCGGCGCCCGAGGCTCGGCCGAAGCCGCAGCCGGCCCAGGCTGAAAGCGCGAAGGCGCCGGAGCGCAAGGACACCGACAAGCCGGTCAAGGAAGCCTCGTCCAGGCCGAAATCAGACGACAAGCAATTCAATGCAGATGAGATTTCGGCGCTGCTCGACAAGCAGAAACCGTCCGGCGGCGGCGCCAAGCGCTCGACCCAGCAGGCTTCGCTCGGCGGCGAGAAGAACCAAGGCACCAAGCTCTCGCAGAGCGAGCTTGATGGCCTGAAGGCCCAGATCAAACGCTGCTGGAGTGTGACACCCGGCACATTCGATGGCGACAGCCAAAAAGTCACCATCAGGATGAAGCTCACGCAAAATGGCGAGATCGACGGCGCTCCGGAAGTCGGATCCGCGGGCGATGGCTCAATGGGCTCCCGAGTCGCCTCGGAAGCAGCGCGGCGCGCAGTGCTGCGATGTGCGCCCTACAATCTGCCCGTCGCAAAATATGACGGCGAGCTGGGATGGAACGAGGTCGAGGTCAATTTCATCCCCAGCGACATGTATTGATTGCCGAGAGAACAACGAGGCTGAACGAATGAAGAAGTTGCTTACGACGCTGATGCTGATCGGCACGATTGCGACCGCCATGAGCGGGCTCGCCACGCTGCCGGCAATGGCGTTGGTCCAACTCGACTTGACCCAACCCAATATCGAGCCTCTGCCGATTGCTATCACCGACTTTCAATCGGGCGACGCATTGGGCGCGGAGATATCGGGGATCGTCATCGACGATTTGAAGCGCTCGGGCCTGTTTGCTCCGATCGACAAGAGCGCCTTCATTGAAAAGATCTCCAACCCGGATGCCACGCCCCGCTTCGAGGACTGGAAGGTAATCAACGCCCAGGCTTTGGTCACCGGCAGCGTCGGCAAGGAAGCCGACGGCCGTGTCCGCGCCCAGTACCGGCTGTGGGACGCCTTTGCCGGCCAGCAGCTCTCGGGCGAACAGTTCTTCGCCAACGACGCCAATACCAGGCGCGTCGGCCATATCATCGCCGATGCGATCTACGAGCGGCTGACCGGCGAGAAGGGCTATTTCGACACGCGCGTCGTCTTCATCGACGAGTCCGGTGCCAAGAATGCGCGCAAGAAGCGGCTTGCCATCATGGACCAGGACGGCGCCAACGTCCGGTACCTGTCGAACGGCAAATCGATCGTGCTGACGCCGCGCTTCTCGCCGAACCGGCAGGAAATCACCTACATGTCCTATGAAAGCGGCCAACCGCGGGTGTATCTTTTGCAGATCGAGACGGGGCAGCGCGAGCTGGTCGGCAATTTCCCCGGCATGACGTTTGCGCCGCGCTTTTCGCCGGACGGCCAGAAGGTGATCATGAGCCTGCTGCGCGATGACGGCAATTCCAACATCTTCGCCATGGATCTGAGAAGCCGCTCGACGACCAGGCTCACCAACTCGACCGCCATCGACACCTCACCGTCCTACTCGCCTGACGGCAGCAAGGTGGTGTTCACCTCGGATCGCGGCGGCCGCGCGCAGATCTACGTGATGGGCGCCGACGGCTCGGGCCAGACCCGCATCTCGTTCGGCGACGGCGTCTATTCGACGCCGGTGTGGTCGCCGCGCGGCGATCTCATCGCCTTCACCAAGCAGACCGGCGGCGAATTCCAGATCGGCGTCATGCGCACCGACGGTTCGGGTGAGCGCATCCTGTCCACCGGCTTTCAGCAGGAAGGGCCGACCTGGGCGCCCAACGGCCGGGTGCTGATGTTCTTCCGCGATTCCAATGGCGGACCAAAACTTGTTTCGGTCGATCTCACCGGCCGCAACGAACAGTCGATCCCGACGGCGAACTTCGCCTCGGATCCGGCCTGGTCGCCGCTGCTGGAGTGATGGAAGAAGAACTGAGGAATTGAAGAACTGAGGAATTGAAGAACTGACGAGTTGAAGAACTGAAGAGTTGAAGAACTGAAGAATGGAGAAGGCAGGGGTCTACATCGAGCACGCGAGGGATTTAGAAGTCTATAAGCGTGCCTATGCGGTTTCCCTTGGGGTACACAGAGCCACGCTTGCTTTTCCGAAAATGGAGCAATACGCGCTCGCCGATCAACTACGTCGTTCCAGCAAGGCGATCTGCGCCAATTTGGCCGAAGGCTTTGCCAAACAGACTCACTCCAAGCCCGAATTCGCACGCTTCATTTCGATGGCCATAGGATCATGCAGTGAGGTGGAGACCTGGATTTCGTATGCGTTCGACCTCGAGTACATCACACAGGCGCAACGCGACGATTGGTTGCAATCCTATGCCCGCATCTACGGAATGCTGGTCAATCTCAGAGAGAAGCTGAGGTGATCTCTTTCCTCAATTCCTCAGTTCTTCAGTTCCTCAATTCCCTCTTTTTCATGTTTTGGCCGCATTTCCGCCTACGGTCCGCGCTCATTGTCGCCCCTCGGCAGAACGGTTGCGGACGGCAGCCGAAAACCAAATTTTAACCGTGTTTCTTGAGCGCTGGTTAACCCAAACGTGGTTACTGGAGGATCAATGAAATCACTCGAATTGCGAAGGAGAGGCGGCATGGGCCGTATCGCAGCACTTACCACAAACCCGGTCATGATCGCGCTGGTCGCTATGCTCGCGATCACCGGTTGCGCCTCGAAGAAGACGCCGAACAGCGCCGCCGATCTCGGCCTCAATGGCGCCGGCGCGGCAACGCCCGGGTCGGCCCAGGACTTTACCGTCAACATCGGCGACCGGATCTTCTTCGATACCGATTCGTCCTCGATCCGCGCCGATGCGCAGACGACGCTGTCGCGCCAGGCGCAGTGGCTGAACCAGTACAAGCAGTATGCCATCGTCATCGAAGGCCATGCCGACGAGCGCGGCACGCGCGAATACAATCTGGCGCTCGGCGCCCGCCGTGCTGCCGCCACACGCGACTTCCTGGTCGCCAAGGGTGTTTCGGCGCAGCGCCTGAAGACCATTTCCTACGGCAAGGAGCGTCCGGTCGCGGTTTGCGACGACATCTCCTGCTGGTCGCAGAACCGCCGCGCCGTAACCACGCTGGGCGGCGCCGGTTCTTGATCGGCATAAATGCAACACTTGGTGCGAAAGGCGGCCAAAAGGCCGCCTTTTTCATATCTGCTCGCTCCAAACAAAATTTGGCCGAAGTCTCACGTCCTGTTAAGAGCCGAGAGCGTCTGGCTAGTCCCCAGTTGACTGGTCTACTTCGAATGAGAGGCGCGCAACAATGGTTTCACGGCGAGAGGCACATGCATTTCAGATCGGTCTTGAGCGGCACGCTTGCGCTGCTGCTCGTATCAAGTATCGCGGCACTTGCTGACGGGGCAAACGGCACCGGGCAGTCATCGGAAAGCGGTTTTTCCTTCCACCTGCCGACGATCAAACTGCCCGGCATTTTCGGCGAAAAGAAAAAGCCGGATCAGGTTCAATTCGCGCAACAGGATGGCACCGGCACTCCGGCGCTGGAGGAACAGCTCCGGCAGATGAATGGCAAGATCGAGGAACTCAATTTCCAGGTCCTGCAGATGCAGGAGCAGATCCGCAAGCAGCAGGAAGACAACGAATTCCGCTTCCAGCAGTTGGAAGGCGGTCCGCAAGGCGCGCAGCAGCCGGCCGAGCAGAAGAAGTCCGAGGCGGCGCCTAGCAGCGACAGCCCCAACGGCGACAGTAACGTGGCGGAGGCGCCGGGGACGCCGGCTCCGGCCGATGCGGGCAAGGCGGCAGACGGCGACAAGAGCGTCGAGGACGTCATCGTCGAATCGCCCAACGGCGATCCCGGCAAGCTGATCCCCGGCGCGCCGCCCAAGACGTTCGGCACCATCACCGTCGACAAAAACGGCAATGTCGTCGAAGCCGACGGCAATGCGCAAGCGAATGCGCCGCAGCAGAATACGGCCCCAGCCAACGGCGCCAGCGCAGCCGGCAACAAGGCCGGTAAATCCGATGATACGGTGGTCGCGGCACTCCCGTCGACCAACGATCCGGAGGAGCTTTACCGCAACTCTTACCAGTTCATCCTGTCGGGCGACTACAGCACCGCCGAACAGGGCTTCCGCGACCATATCGCCCGTTTTCCCAAGGACGCCAAAGCGGCGGACGCGCATTACTGGCTTGGTGAATCGCTGCTCGGCCAGCAGAAATACCGCGATGCGGCCGAGACTTTCCTCGCTGCCAGCAAGGACTATCCCAAGGCCAAGAAAGCGCCGGACATGCTGCTGAAGCTCGGCGTTTCACTGGTCGGGCTGAAGCAGCGCGACGTGGCCTGTGCCACCTTCAGCGAGATCGGCAAGCGCTACCCCGATATTTCCGGCGCGCTCAAGGAGCGGGTCAAGCAGGAAAGGGCGCTCGCGGCGTGCTAGTTTTTCCGTTGCATGTCGTTGCCGCAAAACCGGGCCCACTTTTGGACGACATGCATGACGCTCGACACCGAGCCTGACCTTTCGGATTTTTCGCAGATCGACTTTTCCAACGGCGCTGTTGCGGCCGTGTCCGGCGGCAGCGACTCGACCGCCCTTCTCCTCCTCCTCAAAGCCCATCTCGACCGTACCGCCCCGGCAACGAAATTGCTGGCGGTGACGATCGATCACCAATTGCGGCCGCAAGCGGCAGCGGAAGCGCAAGCCGTGGCCAGGCTGTGTGCGGCGCGCGGCATTGCCCATCGCATCCTCGCCTGGTCGGGGCACAAACCATCGACCGGCCTGCCCGCCGCCGCGCGCGAGGCGCGCCACCGGCTGCTCGCCGAAGCTGCCGAAGCGGCAGGCATCGGCCTGATCCTGACCGGCCACACCGCCGACGACCAGGCCGAGACAGTGCTGATGCGGCAAGCGCGCGACAAGTGGGCGCGTGACGAGTGGGCGCATGACGAGCGGCCAAGTGATGGAGGGCCAAGTGATGGAGGGCCAAGTGATGAAGGGCAAAGCGACGATGGACCGCGCGACGAAGGGCGGGGCCTTGCCGGCATGGCGCCGGCAACCCTCTACGAGTGGCGGCACTGGATCGTGCGGCCGCTGCTCGGCATAAGGCATGCTGAGCTGCGCGAATTCCTGCGGCGTGAACAGGTTGCCTGGATCGAAGATCCGACCAATGCCGACACCGCTTTCGAGCGGCCGCGCGTCCGCGCAGCACTTGCCGAAGGCGATGGTGCGCCTCGCGTGGCTGAAGCGATAGCGCTGGCCAGAAAGGCGGCGGCCGAGCGTGAGCAGTTAGGACATCGCGCGGCCATGCTGATCCGCAGCTTGGCCTCCAGGCCGGCCGCCGGCCTCGTCCGCCTCGATCGGGATTTTGCGACGGCCGCCGACAGCCGGGCGGCCATTTATGCGCTGCGCATCCTGCTGGCGGCGACCGGCGGCACCGCCTTCCTTCCCGACCAGGCCCGCAGCAAAGCCCTTTTCGGCCGGTTCCGCACCGGGCCGCTTTGTGCCACATTGTCGCGGACCGTGATCGATGCCCGGCGTACCGGTATCTTTCTGCATCGCGAATTGCGCGATCTGCCGCCCGCTGTCGAGGTTTCCGACAATGCGCTTTGGGACGGCCGCAGACGGATCACATTGGGCGACAGTTCAGGTGCATTGTTGATCGCGCCGCTGTTGGTAGCACCGCTCGGGGCGGCTCTTGCCGCAAAGCGGGCAATTGAAGGGCATGGCACGCCGGCAAGCCTTGTACGTGCCGCCTTGGCGGCCGAGCCGGCGCTATGGCAGGATGGCGAATGCCTTGGTTTGCTCGGGGAAGGCCCGGGTTTGCCCGGGGAAGGCCCGATGCCGGCGACTGTAGCCGCATATCCGGCAGTCGCGCCCTTCGCCCGTTTCCTGCCGTCCTTCGATCTGGCGCCGGCCGACGCCGTCGCCGCCTTGCTTGGCGCGGCGCCGGTTCCAGCCTCGCCATTCGGTGGCCACAGTGCCGGCCTACCACGGGCGAATGCTTAACCGAGACCTGCTGTTATGCTTGGCAAGGGGGGACGCTCTCCCTATGTTAGGGCCAAGTTTCCTCTCACGACGCGTGTCCGCCCAGCGGCGCCAACGGGACAATTGATGAATCCGAATTATCGCAACCTCGCGCTCTGGGCGATCATAGCGGTCCTGCTCATCGCTCTCTTCAATCTTTTCCAGACGCCGCAGACGCGTGGAGCCTCGAGCGATGTTCCCTATTCGCAGTTCCTGCAGGAAGTCGCGGCGGGACGGATCAAGTCGGTGACCATCGCCGGCGCCCGTATCTCCGGCAATTACACGGACAGTTCCAACGGCTTCCAGACCTATTCGCCTGGGGACCCGTCGCTGGTTTCGCGGCTGCAGGACAAGAACGTCACCATCAATGCGCGTCCTGAGTCCGACGGCTCCAATTCGCTGTTCGGCACCCTGATCTCCTGGCTGCCGATGATCCTCATCCTCGGCGTCTGGATATTCTTCATGCGCCAGATGCAGTCCGGTTCCGGCCGCGCCATGGGCTTCGGCAAGTCGAAGGCCAAGCTTTTGACCGAAGCACATGGCCGCGTCACCTTCCAGGACGTCGCCGGCGTCGACGAAGCCAAGGAAGATCTGGAAGAGATCGTCGAGTTCCTGCGCGACCCGCAGAAATTCCAGCGGCTCGGCGGCAAGATCCCGCGCGGCGTGCTGCTCGTCGGTCCTCCGGGAACCGGCAAGACGCTGCTCGCCCGCTCGGTCGCGGGTGAAGCCAACGTGCCGTTCTTCACCATTTCGGGCTCGGACTTCGTCGAGATGTTCGTCGGCGTCGGCGCAAGCCGCGTCCGCGACATGTTCGACCAGGCCAAGAAGAACGCGCCTTGCATCATCTTCATCGACGAAATCGACGCGGTCGGCCGCCATCGCGGCGCCGGCCTCGGCGGCGGCAATGATGAACGCGAGCAGACGCTGAACCAGCTGCTGGTCGAGATGGATGGCTTCGAATCCAACGAAAGCATCATCCTGATCGCCGCCACCAACCGGCCAGACGTGCTCGATCCGGCGCTGCTGAGGCCGGGCCGCTTCGACCGCCAGGTGGTGGTGCCGAACCCCGACATCGTCGGCCGCGAGAAGATCCTGAAAGTGCATGTGCGCAACGTGCCGCTGGCGCCCAATGTCGACCTCAAGGTGATCGCGCGCGGCACGCCGGGCTTTTCCGGCGCCGACCTGATGAACCTGGTCAACGAATCCGCCCTGATGGCGGCGCGGCGCAACAAGCGCCTCGTCACCATGGCCGAATTCGAGGACGCCAAGGACAAGATCATGATGGGCGCCGAGCGCCGCTCGTCGGCGATGACGCAGGCCGAGAAGGAGCTGACCGCCTATCACGAGGCCGGCCATGCCATCCTGGCGCTCAACGTGCCGTCGGCCGATCCGCTGCACAAGGCGACCATCATCCCGCGCGGCCGGGCACTCGGCATGGTCATGCAGCTGCCGGAAGGCGACCGCTATTCGATGAGCTACAAATACATGATCTCGCGCCTCGCCATCATGATGGGCGGTCGTGTCGCCGAGGAGTTCAAATTCGGCAAGGAGAACATCACCTCCGGCGCCTCCTCCGATATCGAGCAGGCGACCAAGCTGGCGCGTGCCATGGTGACGCGCTGGGGCTTCTCCGACAAGCTCGGCCATGTCGCCTATGGCGACAACCAGGAGGAGGTGTTCCTCGGCCATTCGGTGGCGCGCACGCAGAACATCTCGGAAGAGACGGCGCAGATCATCGACGCCGAAGTGCGCCGGCTGATCGACGAGGCCTATTCGACGGCAAGGTCCATCCTGACCAAGAAAAAGAAGGAATGGATCGCGCTGGCGCAGGGCCTGCTCGAATACGAGACGCTGTCCGGCGAGGAGATCAAGCAGCTGATCGCCGGCAATAAGCCCGCGCGCGACCTTGGCGACGACACGCCGCCGAGCCGCGGCTCGGCCGTGCCGAAGTCCGGCCGCCGCAAGAAGGGCCCCGAGCCCGAAGGCGGCATGGAACCCCAGCCGTCAAGCTAGGCTCCGGCCCAGGACAGATCGACTTCGAAACGCCGCGGCTCTAACCGCGGCGTTTTCTCTTGGGGAATGCGACCCTTCCTGCATCGCTGGAAATTGGCGAAAGTGACGCTGACGGCCAATCTCCCGCCTCGTGGGGGAGATGTCCGGCAGGACAGAGAGGGGCGCGAAGGAATGAGGCCTTCTATCGTCCTCGTTGACGACTTCGGGAAGATCGACAAGGCGCGCCGGAGAATGAAGTTCGCATTTTTTGCCGACGGCGCCACATTTTGTTCTTGCTTTGTGCCGGCAGGTGTGCTACTAATTTAAATATGGTGCCAATTGGCGCCGCCGACCCGCCCACGGAGGCGGGTTTTTTTATTTCAGGCTCCTTCGACCCGACGTGGCGCGTGCTGCCGACCATCGATGTCGGCGGGACAGTGCCCAGGACAGTGCCCCTCTGTCCTGCCGGACATCTCCCCCACGAGGGGCAGATTGGCAGCGGCGCCGCTTGCGCGCGGATGGCGCTCCTCGCACGTGTTCGGCAGCAACAAAAAAGCCCGCGAACCTTGCGGCTCGCGGGCTCATGTCGTCGGATGGTGGCGCCGGTCAGCTCTTCAGCTTGGCGTTGCAGAGGCTGTAGAAGCCGCCGCCTTTCTGGATCCACCTGAGGCCGCCCAGCGTGTTGGCGTCCTTGTTGGCGTAGTAGAGGTCGAGGCAGGTGTGCATGCGGCCCTTGGCCGGGGTCTCGGTTGCATACTTCTTGGAGATCGCAGTCGGGAATTTCACGCCCTGGGGGGCGGTGATGGTCGGCGGTTGCGGATCGCCGGTGTACTTGGCGTCGGGAGCCGGCAGGGTGTCGTCGTCGGCTGCGCCGGCGCCGCATTGGCTCTTGCGGAAGTCGTTCCACTTCATGCCATTCAGCGTGTTGCCGGCCTTGGCAGCCTGATATTTGGCGCTGCAATCCGCCATGCTGAGGCCTTTGCCGGTATCGGTCGCGGCGGCTGTCGTCGCCTTGGCAGGTGCCGCGGCAGGCTGTGCGGCTGCAGTTGCGCCGGCGGCGCATTCACTCTTGCGGAAGTCGTTCCATTTCATGCCGTTGAGCGTGCCGGCAGCCTTGGCGGCCTGGTATTTGGTGCTGCATTCCTTGGCCGTCAGCCCAGGCGCCGCGTCATCGCTGCTGGCCGCCGGTGCTTTGGTCGTGGCGGCGGGTTGTGCGGCTGCCGTCGCGCCGGCGGCGCACTGGGTCTTGCGGAAGTCGTTCCACTTCATGCCGTTGAGCGTGCCGGCAGCCTTGGCGGCCTGGTATTTGGTGCTGCACTCCTTCGCCGTCAGGCCCGGCGCCGCATCGTCGGCGGCGGCTGCCTTGGTCGTGTCGGCGGCCTTGGCAGTGGCTTTGGCTGGCGCGGGTTCGGTTGTAGCGGCGGTGGCATCGGTGCCGCATTGGGCCTTGCGGAACTGGTTCCAGTTCTGCCCGCCAAGCGTTCCCGCATCCTTGGCCGCGTTATACTTGGTGCTGCACTCGGCCATGGTCAGCGCATTGGCAGGCGCCGCCAGGAATAAGGTCGCGACGGCAAGACCCGTCAAAGTGGCAAGTCGGTGGATGAGCATGCTTGTTCTCCCTACGGCGGTTCATGATATGTCCCAGTGCAGCAATAGCGCTCAACGGCTGGTTGCGCCAGATGCTAAGTAGCGTAGAGACAAATTTAGAAGTGCATTCTTTTCTTTAAGGTGATGAATTCGTTGCCGGGACTGTCTCCCGGCCAAGTTCGTCCGGGTGCATTGCACGGAGAGCGCGCATATGGCTGGTTCCCAGCGAGGACACTGCGTCGCATGACAGCCAGTCAAATCGGCGCGTGCGGCGGACCTGAGCCTACCGCTGTCTGGAGCAGCACGATGCGGATTCGGGTTCAAGGCCACACTGCCACAGACCAAAGGATACAGATGAGGTTTGAGTTGACGTTTCTGATGCTGCTGCCGCAACAAGGGCTCGGAACTTGAAAATCAACACACTAGCGTGACGCAAAACACACAAAACAATAATTTTCTAAGGATTGGTCGTCCATAATCATACAATGTGATGACGGGGCTTGGGCCATTTTATGGCATGAGATGCTCGGAAAGAACCATCGGAAAGCTGGCGAACATGGCAGGACATTATTTCGGTACGGACGGCATTCGTGGGCGCGCCAACAAGTTTCCAATGACGGCGGAGGTCGCCATGCGGGTCGGCATGGCCGCCGGCCTCTCCTTCCAGCGCGGCAGCCACCGCCACCGCGTCGTGCTCGGCAAGGATACCAGGCTTTCCGGCTACATGATCGAGAACGCGATGGTATCCGGCCTGTGCGCCGCCGGCATGGATGTCTTCCTGCTCGGCCCGATTCCGACGCCGGCTGTTGCCATGCTGGTGCGCTCGCTGCGCGCCGATATCGGCGTGATGATCTCTGCCTCGCACAACCCCTATTACGACAACGGCATCAAGCTGTTCGGCCCCGATGGCTATAAGCTGTCCGATGAGATCGAGGAGCGTATCGAGGGGATGCTCGACAAGGATATCGAACTGGCGCTCGCCGATTCCGATGGGCTCGGCCGCGCCAAACGCGTCGACGGCGTGCATGACCGCTATATCGAATTCGCCAAGCGCACGCTGCCGCGCTCGATGTCGCTGTCGGGCCTGCGCATCGTCGTCGATTGCGCCAATGGCGCCGCCTACAAGGTGGCGCCCGACGCGCTGTGGGAACTCGGCGCCGAGGTCGTTGCCATCAATGTCGAGCCCAACGGCTTCAACATCAACAAGGAATGCGGCTCGACTCATCCGGCCGGCCTGCAAAAGAAGGTGCACGAGGTGCGCGCCGATATCGGCATTGCGCTCGACGGCGATGCCGACCGCGTCGTCATCGTCGATGAAAACGGCGCGATCGTCGATGGCGACCAGATCATGGCACTGATCGCCGAGTCCTGGCACCAGAGCGGACGGCTGGCCGGCGGCGGCGTCGTCTCGACGGTGATGTCCAATCTCGGCCTCGAACGCTTCCTCGGCGACATGAACCTGCAGTTGCATCGCACCAAGGTCGGTGACCGCTATGTCGTCGAGCACATGCGTGCCCATGGGCTCAATGTCGGCGGCGAACAGTCGGGCCACATCGTGCTGTCCGATTTCTCGACTACCGGCGACGGGCTCGTCTCGGCGCTCCAGGTGCTCGCCTGCATCAAGCGGCATAACCGGCCGGTCAGCGAACTGTCGAAGAAATTCGAGCCGGTGCCGCAGCTTTTGAAGAATGTGCATATTTCCGGCGGCAAGCCGCTGGAGGAGGCGCCGGTCAAGGCGGCGATCGAAGATGCGCGCAATCGCCTCGGCAAGGCCGGGCGCCTGGTCATCCGGCCATCCGGCACGGAGCCGCTCATCCGCGTCATGGCGGAGGGCGACGACCCGCAGCTTGTCGAGTCCGTGGTCAACGACATCGTCGAGGTCATTTCGGAAACGCGCAGCGCCGCCTGATCTCCCTCCAACATGGGTCAAAAGCCCGCCTTGCCGGCGGGCTTTTTATTGGGTCGCGGCCAGCTCCGCCTGCAGCAACGGCCGCCAGATTGCTCGACTTTTAGAGATTCGTGGTTAATCAATACGGTTAAACGCCTTTTAACCTTTCCGATTCATTATCCACAACTGAGGTCAATCACATTTCGGGCGCGTTCGCCGTTCGAGGGTTTCTCAGGGGTGATAAGCATGTTCAACACAGCAAGAATGGCTCTCCTGGCCGCGGTGTTTGCCGGCGCCGGGCCGGCATTCGCCGCCGATTTCGTCGAGCCGCCCGTCGTCGAGGAGGCGCCGCCACCGATCGCCTACGAGCAGCCGGCCGACTTTGGCGGCTGGTATATCCGTGGCGACATCGACTATCACTGGTCGAAGTTTCGCGGCGCCGACTATATCACCTACGGACCGCCTCCCGGAACCGGCACTTTTGACAGCGGCAAGCTGAAGAGTGCTTTCTCGGCCGGTGCCGGCGTTGGCTATCAAATCGACCGGCACTTCCGCACCGACTTGACCGCGGACTGGATGAGCAAATCCACCTTCCGCGGCTCGACCAGCGGCATCTGCCTTGATGGAGATCCTTGTACTTCGGTCGACACCTCGTCCTATACCGCGCTGCTGCTGCTCGCCAACGCCTATGTCGATATCGGCACATGGCACGGTATCACGCCCTATGTCGGCGCCGGCATCGGCGGCGCCTGGGTTAAGTGGGATACACTCCACAACAGCGATGAAGACGGTGAATTCTTCCACCGCGGCGGCAAGGGCTGGCGTTTTGCCTATGCTGCCATGGTTGGCGCATCCTACTGTTTGACCGATCGCGTCAAACTCGACGTCGGCTACCGCTACAGCCATATAAACGGTGGGAAGATGTTCGACTTCGGCAGCGGCGTCGGCCCCGGCTATGACAATGGCATCAATGTTCATGAGGTGCGCGGCGGCCTGCGCTACCAGTTCGGCAGATCGGACTGCGTTGAACCGGAACCTTATGTTCCGGAACCCGAGCCCGTCTACACCAAGTAGTCGCTTCGAAATCGAGGAATTCGTTGACCGCCCGGCTGATGCCGGGCGGTTTCGTTTGGCTGCCTAAACATGCTGCGGCGCTCTGTAACACCGTCCGGCTCGAGGAGCGAAGGCGGATCAAATCAATTGCTAACGCCTTGTTATCCTTAACCCGCACTTAACCACTATGGTTAACAATGCTGTCTGAAACGGCGCGCGATCGCGAATGCGCCAAGTTCGGGAGCCGAGGACCATGACATTCAAATCGCCTGTAGCACTGGCGCTTGCAGCAGTCGTCCTGGTGCCGCTGACGCCGGCGCTTGGCGCCGATTACGAACCGCCGGTCTATGTCGACCAGGCGCCCGACTATGTACCGGTCGAGGTTGGCTCGGGATGGTATCTGCGTGGCGATGTCTCCTATCTGGTGCAGAAGAGCTTCAAGGATGAGCATTTCGCCTTTACACCCGCGAGCTTCGACGAAAAGGAAGATCCCATCTTCGCCAGCATCGGCTTCGGCTACCATTTCAACGACTATCTGCGCGCCGATCTCAATGTGGGCTATCTTCCCGGCAACAAGATCGACGTCGGCTATAACGACGGAACGACCGTGGCATCGGCGACCCTGAAGAACTATGCCTTCTCAGGCATACTCAATGGCTATGTCGATCTTGGGACCTATGTCGGAATCACACCTTATCTCGGCGCTGGTGTCGGTATCCTGCAGAGCAAGCGTCGCCTGTCGGCGAGCTACTTCACCGACAACGCCGACCCCACCGACGATTTCGTCCTGCGTGACAACAAGACCCAATACTCCTTCGCCTACACGCTGAATGCCGGCCTTGCCTACCAAGTGTCCAAGAACGTCTCAGTCGATCTGGGCTATCAGTATTTTTCCGCGCCAGACGCCGAATATGTGACTGCCGAGAGCCTGACTTCCTTTCCGATCCGCAAAGGAATCAACAATCATCAAGTCAAAGTCGGACTACGCTACGATCTCTGGTAGGCTCGATCGAAGCCGAGGCGTTGACAATGGCGGGTCGTAGGCCCGCCGTTTACGTTTCGTCGCCGGCAATATCCCGGCAGCGACAAAAACTTTCCCCTTGACGCCGAAAGCCTGAACGCATATCGCCGTCCGTGGGCCACCCCTCCCCAACGAGGGGCCACTATCTGGAAGGATAGACCACGATGACGACGCATACGAAGCCCGGATTCCGTCCGGCAAATCCCAATTTTTCCTCAGGTCCCTGTGCAAAACGCCCCGGCTGGTCGGTCGAGGCGCTCAAAAATGCCGCGCTCGGGCGCTCGCACCGTGCCAAGATCGGCAAGACCAAGCTCGAACAAGCGATCGAGCTGACGCGGGAAATCCTCCAGGTTCCGGCGGATTACCGCATCGGCATCGTGCCGGCCTCGGATACCGGCGCGGTCGAAATGGCGCTGTGGTCGCTGCTCGGCGAGCGCGGCGTCGACATGGTGGCCTGGGAGAGCTTCGGCTCCGGCTGGGTCACCGATGTGGTCAAGCAGCTGAGGCTCGCCGATGTGCGCAGGTTAGAGGCTGACTACGGCGCACTGCCCGACCTGACCAAAATCGACTTCGACCGCGACGTGGTCTTCACCTGGAACGGCACGACGTCGGGCGTGCGCGTGCCGAACGGCGACTTCATCCCGGCCACACGCAAGGGCCTGACCATCTGCGACGCCACTTCGGCGGCCTTTGCGCAAAAGCTCGATTTTCAGAAACTCGACGTCGTCACCTTCTCCTGGCAGAAGGTCTTGGGCGGTGAGGGCGCGCACGGAATGCTGATCCTCAGCCCGCGCGCCGTGGAACGCCTGGAAAGCTACAAACCGGCCTGGCCGCTGCCGAAGATCTTCCGTCTCACCTCGGGGGGCAAGCTGATCGAAGGCATCTTCAAGGGCGAGACGATCAACACGCCGTCGATGCTGTGCGTCGAGGACTATCTCGACGCGCTGCGTTGGGCGAAGTCGATCGGCGGCCTCGACGCGCTGGTCACCAGAGCGGATGCCAATGCCGCTGTTCTCGATCGCTTTGTCGGAAAATCTTCCTGGCTCGGCCATCTTGCCGTAGACCCGGCGACGCGTTCGAACACGTCGGTCTGCCTTTCCTTCACCGATCCGGATGTCGCTGCACTCGACGCCGACGGACAGGCTGCATTCGCCAAGGCAATTGTCTCGGTGCTCGACAAGGAAGGCGTCGCCTACGACATCGGCGCCTACCGCGATGCACCGCCCGGCCTGCGCATCTGGTGCGGGGCGACAGTCGAGACCTCCGATCTCGAAGCGCTGCTGCCCTGGCTCGACTGGGCCTTTGCCGCGCAAAAGGCGTCGCTCAAAGCGGCGGCCTGATCCCTCCCCCTTCGAGGGGAGGGTGGCCCGAAGGGCCGGGTGGGGTCGCCTCCACCCGCTCAACGATCCGCCATCCAGAAAGAAAAAGATTTTCGGCCGCGCCCGGCCGCAACGACCCCACCCCGGCGCTTCGCGCCGACCCTCCCCTCAAGGGGGAGGGACGCCAATCGCAAAGGACCAAGCCAATGCCCCGCGTTCTCGTCTCAGACAAACTTTCCACCACCGCCGTGCAGATCTTCAGGGATCGCGGCATCGAGGTCGACTATTTGCCGGATCTCGGCAAGGACAAGGAAAAACTGCTCGAAGTGATCGGCCAGTATGATGGGCTGGCCATCCGCTCGGCGACAAAGGTCACGGAGAAGCTGATCAACGCCGCGACCAGGCTGAAGGTCGTGGGCCGCGCCGGCATCGGCGTCGACAATGTCGACATCCCGGCGGCGAGCCGCAAGGGCATCATCGTGATGAACACGCCCTTCGGCAATTCGATCACCACCGCCGAGCATGCCGTCGCCATGATCTTCGCGCTGGCCCGCCAGATACCGGAGGCCAACGCCTCGACCCACGCCGGCAAATGGGAAAAGAACCGCTTCATGGGTGTCGAGATCACCGGCAAGACGCTGGGCATCATCGGCTGCGGCAATATCGGTTCGATCGTCGCTACGCGCGGCGTCGGCCTGAAGATGCATGTCATCGCCTTCGATCCATTCCTGTCGGACAGCCGCGCCGAGGAGCTCGGCGTCGAAAAGGTCGAGCTCGACGAGCTGTTCGTCCGCGCCGACTTCATCACGCTGCACACGCCGCTCACCGACAAGACGCGTAACATCATCGACGCCGCGGCGATCGCCAAGATGAAGACCGGCGTGCGTATCATCAACTGCGCCCGTGGCGGGCTGATCGTCGAGGCCGACCTGATCGCGGCGCTGAAGAGCGGCAAGGTGGCCGGCGCCGGCATCGACGTGTTCGAGGTCGAACCGGCGGACAACAACGCACTGTTCGGCATGGAGAATGTCGTGGCGACGCCGCATCTCGGCGCGTCGACCACCGAAGCGCAGGAGAATGTCGCCCTGCATGTCGCCGAGCAGATGTCCGACTATTTGATCAAGGGCGCCGTTTCCAACGCCATCAACATGCCGTCGATCACTGCCGAAGAGGCGCCGCGGCTGAAACCTTTCGTCAAGCTTGCCGAAGTGCTCGGCGCCTTTGTCGGACAGGTCACCGAGGATCCGATCAAGGAGGTCGAGATACTGTTCGACGGCTCGACCGCGACGATGAACACGCGCGCGCTGATCAGTGCCACCCTTGCCGGGCTGATCCGGCCGCAGGTCTCCGACGTCAACATGGTGTCGGCGCCGATCATGGTGAAGGAGCGCGGCATCATCGTCGCCGAGGTCAAGCGTGACAAGTCGGGCGTGTTCGACGGCTATATCAAGCTGACGGTCAAGACCGAGCACAGGACGCGCTCGATCGCCGGCACCTGTTTCTCGGACGGCAAGCCGCGCTTCATCCAGATCAAGGGCATCAATCTCGACGCCGAGGTCGGCCAGCACATGCTCTACACGACCAATGCCGACGCGCCCGGTATCATCGGCCTGCTCGGCACGGTGTGCGGCGAGAACGGCGTCAACATCGCCAACTTCCAGCTCGGCCGCAACCGGCCGGGCGGCGATGCCATCGCATTGCTCTATCTCGATGCGCCGTTCCCGGAAAACGTGTTGGCGCAGGTGCGCTCGCACAAGTCGATCGACTCCGCCAAGCGGCTGCATTTCGATGTGGGGATAGCCTGAAATTCGGTCGCCCCGTGTGCAGCAGCACGCGGGGCGGCGGAACGTCGCGGCAAGCGACTTCATTCAGCAGCGGATGCCGCCATCTTCCGTCCGCTGTATTCGGCGAGGCTGATGCCACCGAGCACCAGCGCGAGAGCCAGCGCCTGATAGAGCTGGAATGTCTCACCGACAATCAGCACCGATAGCAGCGTACCGAAGATCGGCACCAGATTGATGAACAGGCCGGCCCGGTTGGCGCCGATCAGCTCGTTGCCCCTGATATAGAAGATCTGCGAGATGACCGAAGCACCGATGGCGGTATAGAACGCGACCGCCCAGCCGCGGGCATCGGGGACGATGACCTTGCCGGCGGCAATCTCCCAAAGGAAGAAAGGCAGCGATGTGACGAGTGCGGCAACCGACAGCGCCAGCATCAGGCTCTGCCAGCGGATGACCGGCTTCAGCCGCAACCCCACCGAATAGAAGGAGTAGCAAAGCACGGCGACCAGCATGATCGCGTCGCCGAAGTTGAGATCCAGCTTGAGAAGCTGGCGCAGGTCGCCATGGCTCGCCGTCACCGCGACGCCAATGATGGTCAGCACGACGCCAGCTATCTGCACCCGGTTCACCCGCAGGCGAAACAGCACGAAATTGGCGATGATGATCACGATCGGTATCGCCGCCTGCTCGATCGAGACGTTGATCGCCGTCGTGTAGTTGAGCGCCGTGTAGAAGATCGCATTGAAAAAGGCGAAGCCGCAACCGCCGAGCCCGCCAAGCAGCAACCAGTGCCTGCGCACCACCGGCCAGTCTTGGCGTAGCGTTCCCCAGCCGATCGGCAGCAGGATCAGAACCGCCAGCAGCCAACGCAGGAAGACCAGCGTCATCGGCGAGATATGACCGACCGCCAGCTTTCCCGCCACGGAGTTGCCGCCCCACAGCAAGGTGGTGAACAGCAGGAACAGATAGGCGGCTCGATGCATCGTGAACTCCCGGCCAGGCAGAGGGAATTTGACGGTCGGTGTGGGCCTATTGCGACCGCCAGCCCAAGTAAATGATGTCAAAGGCGAAAATTGTTGTGCCTCGGAGCGTTTTGGGCGGCAAAGAGTGGTCGCGCTCGCCGGGTCTTGACGCTATAGAGCGACGTGCGTGCAATTGGACGCTACAAAGTACGCGTCGGAAGGCTTTAATCTCGCGTCGTGCTTTTCCGAAAATCGATTCCGATTTTGGGGGCCGATGCGATAGAGGCCTATCGTTTCGAATTGTTTCAAGCTGCTCGTGCGGCGTCTCAAGGGAAAAGAAATATGGCCAATGTGGTGGTCGTCGGCTCGCAATGGGGCGATGAGGGCAAAGGCAAGATCGTAGACTGGCTGTCGGAGCGCGCCGATGTTGTCGTGCGCTTCCAGGGCGGCCACAATGCCGGCCACACGCTGGTCGTCGACGGCAAGGTCTACAAGCTGTCGCTGCTGCCGTCCGGCGTGGTGCGGCAAGGCAAGCTTTCCATCATCGGCAATGGCGTCGTCTTCGATCCGCACGCTTTCGTTGCGGAGGTTGCGAAATTGAAGGCGCAGGGCGTCGAGGTGACGCCAGACCGCCTGAAAATAGCCGAAAACACCGCGCTTATCCTGTCCTTGCACCGGGAGCTGGACGGATTTCGCGAGGACGCCGCTTCCAATTCCGGAACGAAGATCGGCACGACCCGTCGCGGCATCGGTCCCGCCTATGAAGACAAGGTGGGCCGGCGCGCGGTCAGGGTGATGGATTTGGCGGATTTGGAAACGCTGCCCTTGAAGGTCGACAGGCTGCTGACGCACCACAATGCGCTGCGGCGCGGGCTCGGCCATGCCGAGGTCACGCATGAGGCGATCATGAGCGAGCTGATCTCGGTGGCCGACGAGATCCTGCCCTATATGGACCGCGTCTGGAAAATCCTCGACGACAAGCGCCGCGCCGGCGAGCGCATCCTGTTCGAGGGCGCGCAAGGCACGTTGCTCGACATCGACCACGGCACCTATCCGTTCGTCACCTCGTCCAATACGGTTGCCGGTCAGGCCGCCGCCGGGTCGGGTGTCGGGCCGGGCGCCATCGGCTATGTGCTCGGCATCACCAAGGCCTATACGACGCGCGTCGGCGAAGGCCCGTTTCCAACCGAACAGAAGAACGAGATCGGCGAGTTCCTGGGCACGCGCGGCCATGAATTCGGCGTCGTCACCGGCCGCAAGCGGCGCTGCGGCTGGTTCGATGCCGTGCTGGTCCGCCAGGCCGTCGCCGTCAACGGCATCAAGGGCATTGCGCTGACCAAGCTCGATGTGCTCGATGGGCTGGACGAGATCAAGGTCTGTACCGGCTACCGACTCGACGGCGAGGCGATCGATTACCTGCCGGCCAGCCAGGGTGCGCAGGCCCGCGTCGAACCGGTCTACGAGACGCTGGAGGGGTGGAAAGGCACCACTGCCGGCGCGCGCAGCTGGAACGACCTGCCGGCCCAGGCGGTGAAGTACGTCCGCTACATCGAAGAGCTGATCGGCGCGCCGGTCGCACTCCTTTCCACCAGCCCTGAACGGGACGACACGATACTTGTGACCGATCCGTTTCAAGACTAGTTTCTCAGCCTTCCGGGCATTGCGGCTGATTTGCGGGGGCCGGCCCAGAAACAAATGCAGGTCGACTGACGTATGGTAGATTTTGTTCCTATTCTGAAAAAGGCGCTCGATAAACTCGGTGAGCCGTCGGCGGAAGTGCGCGCCAGGGTCTATGACAGGGCCCGTTCGTCAATCGCGAAACAACTCGCAGAGAAGGCCACGATGACGCCTTCCGATGTCGACCGGCAGATGCGTGCACTGGAAGACGCCATCGCCAAAGTCGAGCGGGACTATGCCAAGCCTGCGCCGCCACCCGACCCGCTGGCGGAACTGGAGGACATCTTCTCCTCCATCGACCGCAACAAGAACCAGTCCAGCCATATCCGACAGCCAGCAAAGACGGAGCCGGCATGGCAGCCGGCCAAGACCGAGCCGGCAAAGACCGGGCCGGCCTGGCAGCCCACGCCCGCCAAGGCGGCGCCGAACTGGCAAAAGCCGCAGCCCGTCGCTCTTTCTCAGGAGCGCGCTGGTCCGCCGCCGTCCGATATGGATCTTCCGACGGCTGACGGCCAAGACGGCGTTTTTCGGGGCGACGACTTTTCCAACGACGGCGGCCCCGCGGAGGACAGGTTCCAGCGGCTCCATCCTGCCGAGCGCAGGCGCAGCTATGGCGGTGTTATCGCCGCCGCCATTGCCTTGCTCGTCATTGCCGGTGGTGGCTATGGCATCTGGCTGAACAAGGATGCGTTCGGCAGCATGCTCGGCCTCGACTCGACCAAAGCCGTCGCCACCGAACCGCTGGTAAAACCAGCCCCGGCCAAGCCGGAGGCCGATGCGGCGGTACCGGCCGCCGCGCCTCCGACGGAGGCCGGCGAGGGCGCGAAGTTCACGCAGCGCCTGACGCCCGAGGGCCACGAAGTCGATCCCGGCCCCGCGGCCGGGCAGGCGGGCATCGGCGAAGGGGAATCCGTCGCCGCACTGACCACGCCGCCATCGGCCGCACAAGCGCCGACCACCCCGGCACCCGCCGCGCCGGCACCGGCCGCACCCGCCGACACGCAAGCCACGGCCAATGCTCCAGCAGTCGATGGGTCCGCTGCACCAACTCCCGCAACGCCGCCCGCCAACGGGGCAGCAGCGCCTGCAGCGGCCGCCCCGCCGCCCGCACCGGCAGCGGCACCAACGGCAGTTCCGCCGCAAGCCGCGTTGGCCGTCGGCCAGAAGGCGATCTTCTACGAGGAGCGCACCAGCACCGCTCAAGGCTCGGCCGAGCCCGGCAACATCGTCTGGTCGCTGGTGCAGGAATCGCCCGGCGGCGACCTGCCGCCCGAGCCGGCGATCCGCGCCGAGGCGACCATTCCAGGCAAGGATATCCAGTTGCGCATGACGATCCGTCGCAACACCGACCAGACGCTGCCGGCCAGCCATATTATCGAGATGATCTTCCTGACGCCTGACGGCTTCGAGGGCGGCGGCGTCGACAACATCCTGCGTGTCGCCATGAAGGGCTCCGAGCAGGATGCCGGAAGCCCGCTGATCGGCATCCCGGCCAAGATCGCCGACGGTTTCTTCCTGGTTGCGCTCAACGATACCAAGGCGGATGAAGACGCCAATCTGACCTTGCTCAGAGGTCAGGACTGGATCGATGTGCCGGTCGTCTACAAGACCGGGCGGCGGGCGCTGCTCACCATGGAAAAGGGCATTCCAGGCGAGAAGGTGTTCGACGAGGCGCTAAAGGCCTGGCAGACAAAGACGGCGGGGTGAGGCCGGCTCACCAGCCCAACGCCTCTCTGGCTCAGAAGCCTTGGAACAGCATGTCGAGCGCGCTCACGATGTCGTCGTGATGGCGAGAAAGATTTCCTTCGGCAACGGGCAATTCAGAGGTCATCAAGGCTGACATGAATTGAGTGACCATGACATGGTCCTTACCGCTGATGGTGAAGATAGGGTTTAGCCGGCGGCCCGGCACTGGGGCCTTATTGGCTGGCATCAGCGGGACGACGACTTTCGTGTCGAGCCGTCCCAGAAGGTCGGATTGGACATCGAGAAGGTAACCGTCGCCTTCGGCACTCTGGTAGAAATCATAACGTGCCATCAAAACAGCCGGTGCTTGGCCAGAGGCAAGCCGTTGCGCCTGACATAGTCATTCGAACTGTCGATCGCTTGCTTGTTTTCCTCCTGCCACCGGCGGTTTTTTTCGGCCGAAATCGCCTTGGCGATGCCCTCTTCCGCGGCGCGGGATATATTGATGCCCAACGCCTTGGCATCCTCGATCAATCGGGAGTCGATCGATGTATTAACCGACTTTCTTTGGGTTTTTGGATTCGATTGAAGCATACAGCCGCTCCCATTTATGCGCATAATGTAGGCGCATATGAGCGTGCATGCAACCTCTCATCCCTCCATCTCTTCCCTTAGCATCTCGAGTTCCAGCCATTCCTCCTCGAGCGCTGCCAGTGTGACGCGCTCCTTGTCGAGCGCGGCAATCGTCTTCTGGAACGAGGCCGGGTCGCGCTCGTAATAGGCCGGATCGGCGATGTTGTTCTCCAGCCGCGAGATCGAGGCCGACACCGCCTCGATCTTCTTGGGTAAGGTTTCCAGCGCGAATTTCTGCTTGAACGACAGTTTCTTGGCCGGGCCCTTCGGTGCGGCCGCTTCGTTCCTGCTTGCCGCCGTCGCTTCACCGGCTTCTGCTTTTGGCCGCGCCCTGCGGTCGTCCAGCCTGGTGCCGCCGCGCTGCGCCAGCATGTCGGAATAGCCGCCGGCATATTCGATCCAGCGGCCGTCACCATCCGGCGCGATGATGCTGGTCACGGTGCGGTCGAGGAAATCGCGATCGTGGCTGACCAGGATCACCGTGCCGGCAAAACCGGCGACCAATTCCTGCAGCAGCTCCAGCGTCTCCATGTCGAGGTCGTTGGTCGGCTCGTCGAGCACAAGCAGGTTTGCCGGCCGCGCCAAAACGCGTGCGAGAATCAGCCGTGCCCGCTCGCCGCCCGAAAGCTCGCGCACCGGCGTGCGCGCCTGTTCCGGCTTGAACAGGAAGTCTTTCATGTAAGAGACGACGTGGCGCTGCTCGCCATTGATGACGAGGTTCTCGCCGCGCCCGTCGGTGAGATACTGCGCCAATGTCTCCTGCGGGTCGACGGCTTCGCGCTTCTGGTCGAGCGTGGCGATCTCCAGATTTGTGCCGAGCCGCACCGTGCCCGCGTCCGGCTTCAATTCGCCGGTCAGCATCTTCAACAGCGTCGTCTTGCCGGCGCCGTTCGGCCCGACCAGACCGACGCGATCGCCGCGCTGGATGCGGGTCGAGAATCCCTTGACCACGGTCAGATCGCCAAAGCTCTTCTCAATGTTCTTGGCTTCGATCACCAGTTTGCCGGATTCGGCGGCGTCGCTGGCTGTCATCGTCGCCGCACCCTCGGCGCCGCGGTGGCCGCGAAAGCGCTGGCGCATGGTCTGCAACTCACCGAGCCGGCGCATGTTGCGCTTGCGCCTTGCCGTCACGCCATAGCGCAGCCAGTGCTCCTCACGCACGATCTGGCGGCCGAGCTTGTGCTGCTCGCGCTCTTCCTCCTCCAGCACCGTGTCGCGCCATTCCTCGAAATAGGCAAAGCCCTTGTCGAGACGGCGAGTCTGGCCGCGGTCGAGCCAGATTGTGGCGCGCGACACGCGTTCGAGAAAACGGCGGTCATGCGAGATGACGACCAGTGCCGAGGAGGTGCGGGCAAGCTCCTCCTCCAGCCATTCGATGACCGAAAGGTCAAGATGATTGGTCGGCTCATCGAGGAGGAGAATGTCGGGCTCCGGCGCCATGACGCGGGCGAGGGCGGCGCGCCGCGCCTCGCCGCCGGAGAGGTCGTTCGGCCGTTCCTCGCCGGTCAGGCCGAGATGCTCCATCAGATAGGTGGCGCGGTAGGGATCGTCGGCCGGCCCGAGCCCCGCCTCGACATAGGCGCGGACAGTCGCAAAGCCGTCCATGTCGGGCATTTGCGGCAAGTAGCGCACGGTCGCCGAAGGCTGGCGGAAGACTTCGCCGTCCTGCGGTTCGATCAGCCCGGCGGCGATCTTGAGGAGCGTCGACTTGCCAGAGCCGTTGCGGCCGACCAGGGCGATCTTGTCGCCAGCAGAGGCCGTCAGGGCGGCACCGTCGAGCAGCGGCGTGCCGCCAAAGGTCAGCTTTATCCCGTCGAGATTGAGAATTGGCGGCGCCATGTCGGCTTTCTGGGCTCAGCTTTCCGGAAGAGGATAGGGATGTGCGAGCAGCAGCGCGCGGCCGCTGGCCAGCGCGATTTCCAACCGGCCCCTGACCTCGTTGGAAATGGTCAGCGACGAGCCGAACGCAACCTCGACATGGTCGAGCGGCCATTTGGCACCGGTGACGCTCAGGCCGGCGAGATCGGAGAAGCCGAGCACCGAAAACAGCGTGCCGTCGGCATAGTCGAAGCCAGTCTTTCCCGGCAGCAAGGGAATGCCTTCCTGTGCGCCGCTGGTCAAAAGCACTTCCGTCCCGCCTTCCGCCAGCCGGACGCTTAGCGCCAGATGCAGGAAGATGTGGTCGGTGCGTTTGCCGCCGAAGGCGCCTGCGAGCACAAGGCTTGTCGCACCGCGTTCGAGCGCGGCGGCGATAGCGAGTTCACCGTCGGTCTTGTCCTTTTCAGCGGGAAACACCTGCCGTGGCACGGCGGCCAGATCTTCCGGCAAATCGGCAGGCACCGAATCGAAATCGCCGACCCAGAGTTCCGGCCTCAGGCCCAGCATACGGGCATGGCCGATGCCGGCATCGGCAGCGATGACACGCGAGCCTTCGACCTGGCGGTCGAGCAGCGGCGTGCGGATGAGATCGCCGCCAAGCAGGATGGTGAATGTGCTCATATCTCGTGGCCCTTACCAGCCCTGCCCCGGAAACGGAAGATGAAACGGCAGACGAAACGGAAGGCTGGGCTTTGGATGCCCGGCAAACTTCCGCTTGCGCAGCACTTCGGCCGGGCCTATGTGTCGCAACGCTCTAACGGGGTGCCGGACGCGATTTTCGCGGACCGGCTGAGAGGCAAGACTGCCAACCCGCTGAACCTGATCCGGTTTGTACCGGCGGAGGGATTAGACGTTTCGGACAGCCCGACGCCTCAATTCCTTTCAACGCGAACGAAGGAGGCGCCGATGCGCAGTTTTTTCCACTCTCTTGTCTCAATTGTCCTGCTTGCGGCATCCGCGCTCGCCTTGCCAGGGCAGGCATCGGCACAGGATAGACTGACGGTCTATACCTATGAAAGCTTCACCGCCGATTGGGGTCCGGGACCGGCGGTGAAGAAGGCCTTCGAGGCCGAATGCAGTTGCGTCGTCGAATTCGTCTCGGTCGCCGACGGCGTGGCGCTGCTCAATCGTGTGAAGCTGGAAGGCGCCGCGACCAAGGCCGATATCGTACTTGGCCTCGATACCAACTTAACCGCCGACGCCAAGGCAACCGGCCTGTTTTCGCCGCACGGCGCCGTGTCGGGCGTCAGTGTGCCGGGCGGCTGGAGCGACGATATTTTCGTGCCGTTCGACTATGGCTATTTCGCCGTCGTCTACGATACCGAAAAACTGAAGAGCCCGCCGAAGAGCCTCAGGGAATTGGTCGAGGGCGATGCCGGAGAGAAGATCGTCATCCAGGATCCGCGCACCTCGACGCCGGGCCTTGGCCTGCTGCTGTGGGTCAAGTCGGTCTATGGCGACAAGGCGCCGGAAGCCTGGGCCAAACTCAAGGCGAAGGTGCTGACGGTAACGCCGGGCTGGAGCGAGGCCTACGGCCTGTTCACCAAGGGCGAGGCGCCGATGGTGCTGTCCTACACCACCTCGCCGGCCTACCACATGGTTGCCGAAAACACCGAGCGCTACCAGGCGGCGTCTTTCGAGGAAGGCGAATATCTGCAGATCGAGGTCGCGGGGATCACCACCAAGGGTGCGAAGAACCCGCTGGCGGAAAAGTTCATCGCCTTCATGACCGGACCGAAATTCCAGAATGTCATTCCCGAAACCAACTGGATGTTCCCGGTCGGCAAGACCGACAAGCCGCTCAACCCGGCGTTCGACAAGCTGGTCAAACCGACCAAGACCTTGCTGTTCAGCCCGGAAGAGGTCGCCGCAAATCGCAAGGCCTGGGTCGACGAGTGGCTGGCGGTGATGAGCAAGTAGGGCTCAAGCCTCGTCGGATGTTTGCGCCAAGCCACCCCCCTCTGGCCTGCCGGCCATCTCCCCCCCCTCAAGGGGGAAGATCGGCAGCTTTGTCGCCTCTCCTCGTCCTGCCACTTGTGAGATTGGCGAAGGCGGCTGAGTGCGCAATCTCCCCCCTTGAGGGGGAGATGGCCGGCAGGCCAGAGAGGGGTGGGCTCGGCCATTGCCAGGTATTTCCTTCGATCAACACCTGTCGTAGTGTCGGGTAGCGCGACATGCGTACGCGTCATCCGGCCGATCCCCGCGTCACTGCCGGCATCGTCGCGCTCGCCGCCATCGCGCTGCTGATCGGCGGTGCATTCGCCGGGCTCGTCGTCGAAGCCACACGCGACCTGTCCGGCGCCGCCGCCGCTTTCGATTCCTATCTCTTGCGCGTCGTCCGTTTCACGCTCTGGCAGGCTCTGCTGTCGACCCTGCTCTCCGTTGCACCGGCGCTGTTCGTCGCGCGCGCCCTGTCGCGGCATCCGCGTTTTTTCGGGCGAGGCTTCATCCTCCAGCTTTTCGCCGTGCCGCTGGCGCTGCCGGCCATTGTTGCCGCACTCGGTGTCTTGGCACTCTATGGCCGCGCCGGGTATTTCGCCGGCACGCTCGGCGCGATTGGCGGGCAGAGCTGGCCCGGCATCTATGGCCTGTCGGGCATTCTCGTCGCCCACGTCTTCTTCAACCTGCCGCTGGCGACGCGGCTGTTCCTGGAAGCGCTGCAGACCGTGCCGGCCGACCAATGGCGGCTGGCGAGCCAGCTTGGCATGGGTGCTGCGCCGGCCTTCCGGCTGATCGAATGGCCGCCGCTGCGTGCGGCCCTGCCGGGCGTTGCCGGGCTCGTTTTCATGCTGTGCATCACCTCTTTCACCATCGTGCTTACGCTCGGCGGCGGGCCGCGCGCGACGACGCTGGAGGTTGCCATCTACCAGGCATTGCGTTTCGACTTCGACCCGGCGCGGGCTGTGACGCTGACCCTGCTGCAGATTGCCCTGACCTTCGTCGTCGTGCTGGCCTTGACGCGGCTCGGCGCCAATATGGTCGGGGATGCCAATCTGCCGGTGGCGCCGCGCCGGTATTTTTCAGCCGGTGCGACCGAGACCGTGCTGAACGCACTGGCGATCGGGCTCGCACTGCTGTTTGTCGCCGGGCCGATGGCGGCCACGTTGGCAGCCGGGCTTGGCGCCGATCTCGGCCGCCTGGCCGGCGAGAGCGCGGTGCGGCAAGCGACGGCGACCAGTGCCGTGCTTTCCCTCCTATCGGCGCTGCTCTCTGTGGCGTTGTCGCTGTCGCTGGTCATGGCGCGCCGGGCGCTGGCGCTCACCCGGCGGAGCGGCAGGAGGACGCTGCTCGAACACCTGGCCGACACCGGTGCGGGGTTCGTCCTGGTGGTGCCGCCCATCGTCATCGGCGCCGGCTGGTTCCTGCTCTTGCGCACCGTCGGCGATGTCTTTGCGATCGCCCCTGTCATGGTCGTTGCGGTCAATGCGGTGATGGCGATGCCGTTCGCCATCCGCGCCATCCGCCCTGCCTATGACGCGGCGAGCGAACGCCACGAACGGCTCTGCGCACAGCTTGGTATCTCGGGCTGGAACCGGTTGCGGCTGGTCGACTGGCCGTTGCTGCGGCGGCCGCTCGTCACCGGCTTCGCGTTCGCCATGGCGCTGTCGCTCGGCGATCTCGGCGTCATTGCGCTATTCGGCAGCGATTCCGTGCAGACCTTGCCCTATCTGCTGCTGGCGCGCATGGGCAGTTACCGCACCGAGGATGCGGCCGGCCTGGCGCTGCTGCTCGGCCTTGTCTGCCTGGCGCTGGTGTTGGCCGCAGACTGGCTGGGAAGGAGGGAGAAATCATGATGCCGACCAGCCCGGAACGGTCCATTTCTGTCGAAAAAGGCGCGGCCGTGCGGCTCGATAATGTCTCTTTCAGCTATGGTGAAACGCCGCTTATGTTCGATGTCGATTTCCCGGCGTCGGAAATCACCGCCATCATGGGGCCGAGCGGTTCGGGAAAGTCGACACTGCTCAATCTGGTGGCCGGCTTCGAGACGCCGCGGTCGGGCCACGTGCTGATCGGCGGCGCCGACGTCAGCACTGCGCCGCCATCAGCGCGGCCGGTATCGATGGTGTTCCAGGAAAACAACCTGTTTGCCCATCTTTCCGTCGAGCAGAATGTCGGGCTCGGCCGCTCGCCTTCGCTCAGGCCGAGCGAGGCCGATCGCGCCGCAATCGCCGCAGCGCTGAAGCGCGTCGGCCTTGCCGGCAAGGAAAGCCGGCTGCCGCGCGAACTCTCCGGCGGCGAGCGGCAGCGCGTCGCGCTCGCCCGGGTCCTGGTGCGCGACCGGCCGGTGCTGTTGCTCGACGAGCCGTTCGCTTCGCTCGGACCGGCACTGCGCGACGACATGCTCGACCTGGTGGCCGACGTCCATTCGGAGCAGCGCATGACGGTGCTATTCGTCACGCACCAGCCGGACGATGCGCGCCGTATCGGCCAAAACATGGTTTTCCTGGATGGTGGCACGGTTGCCGCGACGGGCACCGCGGCCGATTTTTTCGTCGGGGCTGGACCGGAGGCATTCCGACGCTATATCGGCTCGGGTCCGTTTGCGGTTGGATCACGAGATGTTGCCCGGAAGCGGACATAATTTATGGTCAAACCGGCGGAAGGCGAAGCGGCGCTTGCTTGCCATGGTCGAGGTAGTGTGGCTAGGTCCGCCAGGAGCTGGTCCGGCCTAGACCGTGATTTGCCCTTGCTGCCTCGTATCTGTCGGACGCACGAAGGACGCCGTAGCACTTGATTTTGCGCGTGATGCTTTCCGGAAATCGCGCCCGATTTTCGCGGTCACGTGCCAGGACTTGAAAGGAAGCCGATCTGCCGACCGGCATCGACAATCGGAGGGTGAACCCGCTGGCGCGTTTTCTGGCGCTGGCCGGTCTCGCCGTGGCGCTGGCAAGCTGCCAGATGTTCACGCCTCCCGACGTGCAGGAATCAGGCTTCCAGCCCTCCGACAAGCCGATCACGGTCGACAATGTCGCCGCCAACGGCAAGCTCGCCCAACTGGCGAAGGCGCAGCACCCGCGCATCCTCGCCACCTATGGCGGCGAGTATTCCGACCCCAAGCTCGAGCGCATGGTGGCCAAGATCGTCGGCAGACTGACCGTGGTGTCGGCCAACCCAACCCAGACCTACCGCATCACCATCCTCAACTCGCCCAACGTCAATGCCTTCGCGCTGCCGGGGGGTTATCTCTACATCACCCGCGGCCTGCTTGCGTTGGCCAACGATTCAGCCGAGCTTGCCGCCGTCATTGCGCATGAGATGGGCCACGTTACGGCCAACCACGGCCTGCAGCGGCAGCAGCTGGAAGCCGAGGAGGGGTTGGCGACCAAGGTCGTTTCGGACGTGCTCGGCGACAACCCGACGGCCAAGGCGGCGCTGATCCGCGGCAAGCTGAGGCTGGCCCAGTTCTCGCGCAATCAGGAGCTGGAGGCCGACGCCATCGGCATCAAGTCGATCGGCGAAGCCGGTTTCGACCCCTACGCCGCCGGCCGCTTCCTGCAGTCGATGTCGGCCTATACCGATTTCCGCTCGATCAGCGGCGCCACCGACGCCAGCCTCGACTTCCTGGCGACGCACCCCAACACGCCGCAGCGTATAGACCTCGCGCAGCGCCACGCCCGCCAGTTCGGCGCGCCCGGTGTCGGGTCGCGCGACCGCGATTCATTTCTTGCCGGCGTAGACGGGCTGCTTTACGGCGACACGCCGGAGGAAGGCTATGTGCGCGGCGAAACCTTCCTGCACCCTGGCCTCGGCGTGTCGTTCTCGGTGCCCAACGGCTTCGTCATCGACAATTCGGCGGCGGCGGTGACGGCGACCGGCCCGGGCGACATGGCGATCCGCTTCGACGGCGTTTCGATCGACAAGAACCGCTCGCTGACCGACTACATCCGCAGCGGCTGGGTTGCCGGCCTCGACGACAGCAGCGTGCGCCAGGAGACGATCAACGGCAACGAAGCGGCAACCGCGCATGCCGGCGCCGACGGCTGGCAATTCGATATTGCGGTGATCCGCGCCGGCGGCCAAGTCTACCGCTTGCTGACCGCGGCACCTTCGGCCAGCACCTCGCTGAGCACGGTGGCGCGCTCGGTCAGCGGCTCGTTCCGCATCCTGAGTGCTGCCGAGAAGGCAGCACTGAAGCCACTGCGTATCCGCATCGTCACGGTGCAGCCCGGCCAGACAATGGGCTCCCTGGCCGCACAGATGGTCGGCGTCGACCGCAAGCTGGATTTGTTCAGGGTGCTCAACGCGCTGTCGCCGGGTGCCGCGGTTTCGGCCGGCGACAAGGTCAAGATCGTCACCGACAAATAGCAGCCGACGCGATTCAGGCTGCGAGAAATTCCGGATTCTGCTTTACCAGCGCCGCCTTGAGCTTTTCCATGGCGCGCGCCTCGATCTGCCGGACACGTTCCTTGGAGATGCCGAGCGTCTCGCCGAGCGCTTCGAGCGTCGCGCCCTCGTCGCTCAGCCGGCGCTCCTCGATAATCCTGAGTTCTCGCGCATTGAGCGCGCCGAGCGCCGTCTTCAGCCAGACCGAACGGCGTTCGACGTCGATCGTATCGCCGACGACCTCATCGGGCAGCGGGTCATCCGAAACCAGGAACTCCATCCGCTCGGTTGCGCCCGCATCGTCGGCTAGCGGCGTGTTGAGCGAGCTGTCCGGCGCCGAAAGGCGGGAATCCATCATCGCCACATCGGCCTCCGATACCCCGAGAGCCGCCGACACTTCGCGGTAGAGCGTGGCATTCGACATCTGCTCGGCGCCGTTTGCCAGGCGGGCGCGCAGACGCCGCAGGTTGAAGAACAGCGCCTTTTGCGCCGAGCTAGTGCCGCCGCGCACGATCGACCAGTTGCGCAGGATATAGTCCTGCATCGAGGCGCGAATCCACCAAGTCGCGTAGGTCGAGAACCGCACCTCGCGCTCGGGCTCGAAACGGGCCGCTGCCTCCAGCAGCCCGACATGGCCTTCCTGGATAAGGTCGCCCAGCGGAAGGCCGTAGTGGCGAAACCGCGACGCCATGGAAATGACCAACCGCATATGCGCGACGGTGATGCGGTGCAGCGCGTGCTGGTCATTGTTTTCCTTCCAGCGCAGCGCCAGGAGATGCTCTTCGTCACGTTCCAGATAAGGGGCTTTCATCGCTGCGCGAACCATGGTCCGTCCTGCACTGTCTTCCATCATGCCGCGCTCCTGCTCCAGGCGTTGCGGTGCGATCGAATCGTGAGTTGGCGCCGATGGTTGAAATGGCGGCGCCGCGCCCTACAACAGCGAAGAACGTGCCATGCGGGGGAATGTTCCCCCGGACTGTCATGTCGATTGCGCTGTTCCAGGCGATTCGCCACCGGCCTTGACTCAGCCGGATGGCGCCGGGAGATGCTGGTTGAGAATTGGATTTCAAGGGCGCGAGATTTTTGAAATTTAGTTTCTTATTCTGGCATCGCGCATCTGTCATTTTTCGGCACTCGCAATGACGCCGGACATCGGCCAAGGACGGGATCACAGAAAAATGAAATGGCTCAAATCGCTCATTATCGCCGGAACGCTGCAGGTTCTGGCCGTCGCCGCCAGTCATGCCGGCGCCAATCTCGACCAGATCAAGCAGGCCGGCGTCTTCAAGGTCGGCACGGAAGGAACCTATGCGCCCTTCACCTATCATGATGCTTCCGGCGCGCTGGTCGGCTTCGACGTCGAGATCGCGCGGGCCATCGCCGAGCGCCTCGGCGTCAAGGCCCAGTTCCTCGAAGGCAAATGGGACGGGCTGATCGCCGGTCTCGACGCCAACCGCTACGATGCCGTCATCAACGAGGTCGGCATCACCGAGGCGCGCAAGGCCAAATATGATTTCTCCGATCCTTACATCGCCTCCAAGGCAGTGCTGATCGTGCGCGGCGACAACACCGACATCAAGGGTTTCGCCGATCTCAAGGGCAAGAAGGCGGCGCAGTCGTTGACTTCGAACTTCGGCAAGCTGGCTGAAACCAACGGCGCCGAACTCGTCGGCACCGACGGCTTCGACCAGTCGATCCAGCTGCTTCTTACCGGCCGCGCCGACGCCACCATCAACGACAGCCTGTCCTTCCTCGACTTCAAGAAGCACAAGCCCGACGCCAATGTGAAGATTGCCGCGCAGGAAGAAAACGCCGACTATTCCGGCGTCATCGTACGCAAGGGCGATCCGGAACTGGTGGCCGCCATCAATAAGGCGCTGGCCGACATCAAGGCCGACGGCACCTACCAGAAAATCGCCGACACCTATTTCGGCCAGGACGTTTCGAAGTAACCGGCTTTTCTCGTGTGGGCCGAATGCCGGCCCGCGTCGTTCATATCGCGGCGAGCTGTCTTTTGACGGCCCGCCGCTTTCGCGTGATATGAGCGACGGCAATCTGGCAAGGAGGAGCCTTCGTGCCGCACTGGCTGCAATTGATGCTGGAATCCCTGCCTACGCTGCTGTGGGCTGCACTGATCTTCACCGTGCCGTTGACGCTGCTGTCGTTTGCATTCGGTCTTGTCCTAGGCCTGGTTGTGGCGCTTGTCCGGCTGTTCGGCCCCAAACCGCTGGTCGCTGTGGTCCGCTTCTACGTCTGGATATTCCGCGGCACGCCGCTTCTCGTGCAACTGTTCCTTATCTTCTACGGCCTGCCATCGGTCGGCATCCTGCTCGACGCCTTTCCGGCAGCACTGATCGGCTTCACCTTGAACATCGGTGCTTATTCGTCGGAAATCATCCGCGCCGTCATCGGTTCGGTGCCCAAGGGCCAGTGGGAAGCGGCCTATTCGATCGGCATGACCTGGGCCCAGGCAATGCGGCGCACCATTCTTCCACAGGCGGGGCGCGTCGCCGTGCCGCCGCTGTCCAACACCTTCATCTCGCTGGTCAAGGACACTTCGCTCGCCGCCGCCATCACTGTGCCGGAGATGTTCCAGGCAGCGCAGCGCATCGTCGCCACCACCTATGAGCCGCTGATCCTCTATGTCGAGGCAGCGGCCCTCTATCTGGTCATGAGCTCCGTGCTGTCGGCCTTGCAGGCGCGGCTGGAAACGCGGCTCAACCGTTATGGCGGCTTCCTGGAGGCGCGCGCATGATCGGCCTCACCAACATCGAAAAGCGTTTCGGCGACAATTTGGTGCTGAAGGGCGTGACCGTCACCATCGAGGAAGGCAGCGTTACGGCGCTTGTCGGGCCGTCGGGCGGAGGGAAGAGCACGCTTTTGCGCTGCATCAACCTGCTCGAGCTGCCGACTTCAGGCACGGTACGGATCGGCGACGATGCACTCGAATTCCACCCCGGCGGCAGGGTCTCGACCAGGGATATCCAGCGACTGCGGCTGCAGACCGGCATGGTGTTCCAGAATTTCCAGTTGTTTCCGCATCGCACCGCGATCGAGAACATCATGGAGGGGCTGGTGACGGTGCTGAAATGGCCCAAGGAAAGGGCGCGCGAACGGGCGCTGGCCCTGCTCGAAAAGGTCGGCATGGCGCACAAGGCCGACGCCTGGCCGGCGACGCTGTCAGGTGGCCAGCAGCAGCGCGTGGCGATTGCCCGGGCGCTGGCGCCTTCGCCGAAGGTCCTGCTCTGCGACGAGCCGACCTCGGCACTCGATCCGGAACTGGCGCAGGAGGTGGTCGACGTGCTCGGCAAGCTCGCCAGCGAGGGCACGACCATGGTGATGGCGACGCATGACCTGCGGCTCGCCTCCAAGATCGCGCGGGAAGTGGTGTTCCTCGATGCCGGCAACATCGTCGAACAAGGCCCGGCCGCGGTGCTGTTCAGCAACCCGGAACGCCAGCGGACCAAGCGGTTCATTGCCACGCTGAAGCACGAGGCGGAAAGGGAGGGCGGCGAAGGTTAGATATGCCCGTCGCCGGTCAGCTAAGACAAAAAAACCCGGCGCAAGGCCGGGTTTTTCTGAATTCGAAAGCAAAAAAGCTCAGGCGGCTTCTTCCTGCTCGGCTTCCTCGTTGTCGGCCTTGGCGCCGCGCTTCGGGCCCTTGTTGAGGTTCACCTCGATGAGGCGCACCGCTTCGGTCTCCGACATGCGGTTGACGGCCGCGATCTCGCGGGCCATGCGGTCAAGCGCCGCCTCGTAGAGCTGGCGCTCGGAATAGGACTGCTCCGGCTGGTTATCGGCGCGGTAAAGGTCGCGCACCACTTCCGAGATCGAGATCAGATCGCCGGAGTTGATCTTGGCATCATATTCCTGGGCGCGGCGTGACCACATGGTGCGCTTGACGCGGGCGCGGCCCTGCACGACCTTCAGCGCGCGCTCGACATAATCCTCTTCCGACAGCTTGCGCATGCCGATCGAGGTCGCCTTGGCGACCGGCACCTTGAGGCGCATCTTGTCCTTCTGGAAGTCGATGACGAACAGCTCCAGCTTGTGGCCCGCGACTTCCTGCTCATCGATCGAGACGATCTGGCCGACACCATGCGCCGGATAGACGATGTACTCGCCGGTCTTGAAACCGTGGCGCGCTGCGGTGGACTTCTTCTGCGGGGTGATCGTTGCCATTACGCCCTGAACTCCTTGTTGTGGTACCGGCATCGTGCCGGCCCGAACTCGTGCGACCGGGGTGACCGGTCCTTAGCCACACAACGATGAACTCACCGGAAAGGCCAGGACCGGCAAATCGCAACATTGCGACCGCCTGCCCCAGATCGCTCTGGTCCGGATTGAGAAATTCACCTTTCAGTGATTTGGGGCGTTTGCGCCATAAATCGACGTTGTGTCACCGGCATGTTTGGTTGATATAACACAAAAAGTCGGAAGAATCAAGGTTTTGCTGCACGCGCGAAGGCCACGCGCCGTCGCCGCCTGTCAAGGCAGTTAATGTATCACGTCTGTTACGCGGCGTCAGGCCGCCGCAGCCGGCAGGCTCGTCAGTCGCCTTCGCCGGGCTCGGCGGAGAAATATTTCTCGAACTTGCCAGTTTCGCCATCGAAATTTTTAGCGTCGGCCGGCGGCTCCTTCTTGGCGGTGATGTTGGGCCATTTGTCGGCATATTCGGTGTTGATCTGCAGCCATTTGTCGAGGCCCGACTCGGTGTCGGGCTTGATCGCGTCGGCCGGGCATTCCGGTTCACAGACGCCGCAATCGATGCACTCGTCCGGGTGGATGACGAGCATGTTCTCACCTTCGTAGAAGCAGTCGACCGGACAGACCTCGATGCAGTCCATGTATTTGCATTTTATGCAATTGTCGGTCACGACATAGGTCATTGGTCGGCTCCGGGACGTCCCATTTTATTGGGCTTTTTTGGTGAGGTAACGCCTTTGTCCGCTGGTGGCAAGGGCGGCCCCTGCCAGCGGTGCCGCGGTTTCCGGAATGGAATTCCGGAAGGCCGGCAAAGCGGGCGTTCGACCTTGCTCAATCGTCGCCGAGCAGGTGGTCGGTCTGGCGGCGTTCCTTCTTCGTCGGGCGACCGCTGCCGGCCTCGCGCAACGGCGGCACCGCATCCGGAAGCGCCTCGCCCTTGGGCGCGGGGGCGGCGACATGTCCTCGTAGAGCAGGCGGGCCTCTTCGGCCGGGCCACGCCGTACGCCGGTGCCAAGGACTTTCCAGACGAAGATCCGCCGCTCCAGCGTGATGGTCAAAACGTCGCCCGGCCGGACCGTATCGGAGGCCTGCGCTGCTTTGTCGCGATTGATGCGGACGCGTCCGGCGACGACCAGCTTGGCTGCCAGCGTGCGCGATTTTACCGCGCGCGAGAAGAACAGCCACTTGTCGATGCGCTGGCGGGCATCAGTGACCATTGGACGAGCAGCCTACTTCTTCAGCTGGTCGCGCAACGCGGCGAGCTTGGCGAAGGGCGAGTCCGGATCGAAGCGGACCGGGCGTTCCTCACGCGGCTTTGGCTGGAAGGCGGGCTTTGCGCCTTGGGCGCCGCCTTTGCCGTCCTGTCGGCCAGCCTTCCAGTCGGGCCGGTTTTCGCGCCGGTCCGGGCGTTCACCTTGCGGCTTGCCGGCGCGCTGTTCTGCCGCCTCGCCTTGCGGCCTGGGCTTGAACTTGCTGCGATCGAAGCGCGGCTTGCCGGCGCCGTCGCGCTGGTCGTGGCGCCCCTGACGGGCGGGCCGGTCGCCCGGCGTCGGTTGCCCGCCGGCATCTGCCGGCGCATCGCTGCGGCTGTCCGGCCCAGCTTGACCATTGCGCGCGCGATTGTCCCGATGATTGTCCCGGGGGCGGTTGTCATGCTGGCGATGACGCGGGCGCTGGTCGAAACGACCCTGCCGCCATAACAGGACAGGTTTTGGCTCCTCCGCTTCTGGAGCAGCTTCGCCGGAGACGGCTTCCGCCGTCGCTGCAGGTTCGGCCGGCGATGCTTCCGTAGTGTCGGAAACCGGCGGTTCTGCCGATGCCGCAGCCTCAGTTTCCGCCCCAAGTTCCGCCCTTGGCTCGGCCGCTGGTTCCGCAGGCGCTTCAGCAGTCGCCTCCGCGGCGGGCCGGGTCTCTTGCGTGACTTCTGCCGCAGCTTCAGGGGCTGGAGCTTCCGCGACAGGCTCTGCCGTCGCTTCGGTCACAGCTTCGGCCGCCGCCTCCGCAACAGGAGCCGCATCCGACACAGGTTCCGAAGCCTCCGCCGGCGGCTCTGCCGCGGCAGATGCTTCCGCCATCCTCGCCTGCTCGACTCGCGCAGCCTCTTCCGCCGCCTGCTTTGCAGCGGCAGCTTCACGCGCGGCATTGTCCTGTGCTTCGAGCCGCGCCTTGACCTCGGCCGCCGGTTTGGCATCGGCGCGATAGCCGAGTCCCTTCAGGATTTCTTCCATGTCGTCGGCGGTGGCGCCGAGAATCGACATCATCGGCGGCGTCACCATGAAGGACTGACCGTCATAGGCGCCGTCGGGGCGAGGGCCGAGGCCCGGCTTCCAGTTGGTCGCCGGCCGGATCAGGTCGGCCAGCCGTTCGAGAATATCGACGCGTACAGCACGCCGGCCAAGATTGCGGTAGCCGGCAAGCTTGTAGAAGGTCTTGTCGAAGGTCGGATCGATGACCACCGAGGTGCGGCCGGAGGCCAGTGCGTGAACGACATCGCCGAAGCCGGGCTTGTCCTTGCCGTCGTTTCTCAGCGCCCACAGCAGCGTTATCAGCCCCGCCGGCGCCGGTTTGATCAGCGCCGGCACGAAGACATGGTAGGCGCCGAAGCGCACTCCGAGACGGCGAAGCGCCGCGCGGCCTTCCTGGTCGAGGGATTTCATCTCGTCGGCGATGTCGCGACGGTTGATGAGGCCGAAATGCTCGACGAGCTGGAAAGCAATGCCGCGGCCGATGCCGGTGATCTGCTCCGCATTCTTGAGGTCGACCAGCGGCTTCAGCAGGGATTCGATCTGGAAGTTGACGAAGCGCTCGGCGCGCGCCGCAACCTTGTCGCGTGCCGGGCCGGTGAGTTGCTCGTCGGCGAGCAGAACGAGACGCGGCTTCAAAGCGTCTTCGCCGGCAACCAGCGTGCCGATCGGTGCGCCGATCCAGCGCAGCGTGCCATCCGAACCCAGCGCAATGTCGCCATTGGCAGAGGCGCCGAACCGCTCGGCCCGCGCTTCGAACTCGGCGGCAAGCGCCTTCTGCGCCGCCGCCCGCACCGCCTTGGCATCCTCGCCGCCGGCGCTCTGGTCGGCGGTGAAGCGGAAACCCTGCAGCTCGCCGACGTGATGGCCTTCGACGAGGACGGTTCCGGTTGGGCTGATTTCGGCTTCAGGCATCGTGTTTTCTCTAAGGCGCCGCATGAGGACGGAAGTCCTGCGGTCTACAAAACGTTTCGTCAACCGCTCATGCAGCGCATCCGACAATCTGTCTTCGATTTCGCGCGTCTTTTCCTGCCAGTGTGCCCGATCGGCCAGCCAGCCGGGCCGGTTGGAGACGAAGGTCCATGTGCGGATCTGGGCAATCCTGTGCGATAGCGTGTCGATGTCGCCTTCGGTGGTGTCGGCACGGCGCACCTGCTCGGCCATGTAGTTCTCGTCGACATGGCCGTGCCTGGCAAGGTCCATGTAGATGGAGGCGATCAAGTCGGCGTGCTGGGCCGGCGCGATCTTCCTGTAGTCGGGCAGCGCGCAGGCTTCCCACAGCAGCGCCACGCGTCTGGCATCGGTGGTGAGTGCCCGGACGTCCTCGTCGCGCGACAGATGCTCGAGCGCCTGCGCGTCTACTGCCGGCAGCGCGCGCGTCAGGCCTTCGACCGGGGCGTTGGTCTCGATCGAGCGCTTCAGCGCATCGAGGTTGGCGAAATCGAAATGCGCGGTACGCCACTGCAGCACTTTCACCGGATCGAAATCATGCGCCTCGATCTTGTTGACCAGTTCATCATCCAGCGGATCGACCTGGCCGGTGACGCCGAAGGTGCCGTCGCGCAGATGCCGGCCGGCCCGGCCGGCAATCTGGCCGAGCTCGGCCGCCGTCAGGTTGCGGTACTGGTAGCCGTCGAATTTGCGGTTCTGGGCGAAGGCGACGTGGTCGAGGTCGAGGTTGAGGCCCATGCCGATGGCGTCGGTGGCGACGAGGTAGTCGACGTCGCCCGACTGGAACAGCGCCACCTGGGCGTTGCGGGTGCGCGGGCTGAGTGCGCCGAGCACGACGGCGGCACCGCCCTGCTGGCGGCGGATCAGCTCGGCGATGGCATAGACCTCGTCGGCCGAGAAGGCGACGATCGCGGTGCGCCGCGGCAGGCGGGTCAGCTTCTTCGAGCCGACATAGGCAAGATGCGACAGGCGTGGCCGGGTCACCACCGACACGCCCCGCAGCAGGCGCTGCAGGATGCCGTGCATGGTGGCCGCACCCAGCAGCAGCGTCTCCTGGCGGCCGCGTAGATGCAGGATGCGATCGGTGAAGATGTGGCCGCGTTCGAGATCGCCGGCGAGCTGGACCTCGTCGATGGCAACGAAGGCGGCGTCGGTCTCGCGCGGCATCGCTTCCACGGTGCAGACCGAGTATTTCGCGCCAGCCGGCTGGATCTTTTCCTCGCCGGTGATGAGCGCAACCTTATGGGCGCCGACCTTCTCGCAGACGCGCGTATAGACCTCGCGGGCAAGCAGCCTGAGCGGCAGGCCGATGACGCCGCTTTCGTGCGCCACCATGCGTTCGATGGCGAGGTGGGTCTTGCCGGTGTTGGTCGGGCCGACCACGGCCGTCACGTCTCGACCCGACAGGATCAGCGGTTCAGTGTGTTTCGGATAGATGTTCATCGGCCTGGAAATAAGGCTCTCTGCCTCGCATTGTCGGGAGCGCGCCCATATTGGCCGCGTATGACAGGCGACACATAGGGATTTCGGGCACGAAGCGAAAGCGGAATATGCCGAGGGCAGGCCGATTGGTTGGTTCGAAGCCAGAAAATCTGTTCCCGATTAACAGTTGGAACGAGTCTGGAACGAATCAGCGACGAATCACTGACTCACGCTGATTCAGGGTTTGTTCACGGCTACATCTGGGTTTTCTGTCGGCGTACCTCACCACATGCTGAATCACGGAAACTGGCCCGATTTATGCAGGCGGCATCCACGCGAGCACTGCGGTTAACCTCTGCCGGTGAATGGTCGTGGCTGGCCAATCTGCTTCGCACAACATTATGAAATTATTGATGTTTCCTAACGCGCTTTAATCATTTCGAGGGTGTTTTCAGCTCTCGCCGTTAACGTTCCGCTCAAAGCCGGAACGAATCGGCGACGAATCAGAGATAGCCGAAGTTTCTTGGTTTGTTCACCGCAGCATGTTGTGTTGTGAACAGCTTTTCCACCTAGAATCCACAGGCTGCCGGGCGGTTTTTGCACAGGCTGCGAGTTTGCCGTTAACCTTTGCGTGCCGGATTGGGGCAGCGTGCTGCATCGAGATCTTGCAACGGGAAGACCGCTATAGAAACGGGCCGTTTTGCAGGCCCGTTCGTCCAAGCGCGTATCTGTCTCAACGTAAAGATAAACGATCAGGCGATGTACTGGCCGCCATTGGCTGATATGGTCGAGCCGGTGATGAAACCGGCATCGTCGGAAGCGAGGAAGACGACGCAGCGCGCGATTTCCTCCGGCTCGCCGAGACGGCCGACCGGGATGTGCGGGATGACGCGCTCGTTGAGGACCTTCTCGTCCATTGCCTTGACCATCTCGGTGGCGATGTACCCGGGGCAAATGACGTTGACGGTGATGCCGGCGCGCGCGCCTTCCTGGGCCAGTGCCTTGGTGAAGCCGATATCGCCGGCCTTCGAGGCCGAATAATTGACCTGGCCGGCCTGGCCTTTCTGGCCGTTGATCGAGGAGATGGTGATGATGCGACCGAACTTGCGGTCGCGCATGCCGCCCCACAACGGATGCGTCATGTTGAAGACGCCGGAAAGGTTGGTGTCGAGGACCTCTTTCCATTGCTCGCGCGTCATCTTGTGGAACATCGCGTCGCGAGTGATGCCGGCATTGTTGACCAGCACCGAGACGGGACCGAGATCGGCTTCGATCTGTTTGATGCCGGCGGCGCAGGCCTCGTAGTCGGCGACCGACCATCTATAGACCGGGATGCCGGTCGCGGCCTTGAACTTTGCCGCCGCTTCCTCATTGCCGGCGTAGTTTGCGGCGACCGAATAGCCGGCGCTTTTCAAGGCGACCGATATCGCCGCGCCGATGCCGCGCGACCCGCCTGTGACGATTGCAACCTTTGTCATGCGTTTCCCTCCCAGAGTGAATGGTGAATGGTGAATGGTTATTGCGTAAGCCCTCCGATCTTCCATTCACCATTCACCATTCACAATTTGCCATTCATCCCATTGCTTCCACGCACATGGCAACACCCATGCCGCCGCCGATGCACAGCGTGGCAAGGCCTTTCTTGGCACTTCTGCGGCGCATCTCGTAGACCAGCGTGTTGAAGATGCGGGCGCCCGAGGCGCCGACCGGATGGCCGATGGCGATGGCGCCGCCATTGACGTTGACGATGGCCGGATCCCAGCCCATGTCCTTGTTGACGGCGCAGGCCTGCGCGGCAAAGGCCTCGTTGGCTTCGACCAGATCGAGGTCGCCGACCGACCAGCCGGCCTTGGCCAGCGCCTTGCGCGAGGAGGGGATCGGTCCCGTCCCCATGATCTGCGGGTCGACACCGGCGGTCGCCCAGGAAACGATACGCACCAGCGGTGTGATGCCGCGCCTTGCGGCTTCCGCTTCGGTCATCAGCACCACGGCGGCGGCACCGTCGTTGATGCCGGAAGCATTGGCAGCAGTCACCGTGCCTTCCTTATCGAAGGCGGGCTTGAGCTTGGTCATGGCATCGATTGTCGCGCCGTGGCGGATGTATTCATCCTGGTCGACTACAGTGTCGCCCTTCCTGCCCTTGACTGTAAAGGCAACGATCTCGTCCTTGAATTTCCCGGCTTTCTGCGCGGCCTCGGCCTTGTTCTGGGAAGCCAGTGCGAACTGGTCCTGGTCGTCGCGGGTGATCTGGAACTGGCGGGCGACGTTCTCAGCGGTGTTGCCCATATGATAGCCATAGAAGGCATCGGTCAGGCCGTCCTTGATCATGGTGTCGATCAGCTTGAAATCGCCCATCTTGACGCCACCGCGCAGATGCTGTGCATGCGGAGCCATCGACATCGATTCCTGGCCGCCGGCAACGATGATCCTCGCGTCGCCCTGGGCGATCTGCTGCATGCCGAGCGCGATGGCGCGCAAGCCCGAGCCGCAGAGCTGGTTCAGGCCCCAGGAGGTCGCCTCCTGCGGTACGCCGGCAGCCATTGCCGCCTGCCGCGCCGGGTTCTGCCCTTGAGCCGCGGTCAGGATCTGGCCGAGGATGACCTCGTCCACCTCCTTGCCGTCGACGCCGGCACGGACCAGCGCTTCCCTGACGGCGACGGCACCCAATTCATGGGCTGGGGTGTTGGCGAAGGCGCCGTTGAAGGAGCCGACGGGCGTGCGCGCTGCACTGGCGACAACGATGGCGTTGGAAGCGGACATATTCTTCTCCAGGCTTTCGGGGAACGATTTCGGGTGCCGTCGGGGACTTTTCTTGCCCTTTCCACAACCCGAGTCAAACCCGAAATGGGCATGGCGTTCCTCCGCGGCAAGCAGGCCGCGCGTCGCTGCGATGACGGCCCATCCGTGCTGCGCAGCATAAAATGGTCCCGCACTGCACAAACTGCTTGGATTCATGACGCTTTTGCGCATATCCTTTAAAAAGGCGCAATCGTTACCGGCGGCTTACTTAAGCTGCCCGGTGTCCGGGGAGGATGCAGATGGCCGCAAAAGACGAACCTATTGTTATCAAGAAATATGCCAATCGCCGTCTCTACAATACGGGCACCAGCACCTATGTGACGCTCGAGGATCTCGCTGAAATGGTCAAAAGAGGCGAGGACTTTACTGTCCAGGACGCCAAGACCGGTGACGACATCACGCATCCGGTACTGACCCAGATCATCTTCGAGCTGGAGAACAAGGACGGGCAGAACATGCTGCCGATCCCGTTCCTGCGTCAGCTCATCGCCTATTACGGCGACCAGATGCAGATGATCGTGCCGAGCTTTCTCGAGCAGTCGATGCTGGCCTTCTCTAAGGAGCAGGAACGCTTTCGCGAGCAGATGAAAGATGCGCTCGGCAAGTCGCCGATGGACATGATGAAGATCGCGACACCAATCAAGGTGCTGGAGGAGCAGACGCGGCGCAACATGGAAATGTTCCAGAACGCCATGCGGCTGTTCACGCCGTTCCCGCCCGCGGGCTCGGCGCCGGCAGCAGCGCCGGCCGAACCGGCCAGGAAGGAAACGCCGGAAAAACCCGACGACCTCCAGGAGCTGAAGGAGCAGATCGCCGCGATGCAGCGTAAGCTCGACACGATGTCCTGACTGCCGGCTGGCGAAGTGCAGCGTCGAACCTCTCTTCAGGTGCCGCTGAGACTTCGCAAGCAGCGCGGCTAGAGCTGCTCCGGCAGCGGTCCCTGGTAGCGGGCGCGTGGCCGGATCAGGCCGTTGCTCGTCACCTGCTCCACGGCATGCGCGGCCCAGCCGACGCTGCGGCCGAGTGCGAACAGGCGGAACGGCGCATCGGACGGCAAACGGAGGCCGCGCGTCAGCGCAGCCAAGGCGAAATCGACGTTCGGGCGCATGCCCGTTGCCGCAAAGGCCACATCGCAAAGCCGTAACAGCCCATCATCGACATCTATCGCGGCCAGCAACGGTTCCGCACGCGGATCGCCGTCGGGATAAAGCGGATGGCCAAATCCGGGCAGCGGCCTGTCGTGACCGAGCCAGCGTCCGACAGCCGCATCCGGCCCCAATCTCTGCGCATCCTCCGCCAGCATCATGACCGCCTCCGCGGCGCCGCCATGACGCGGCCCGGAGAGCGTGGCGAGGCCGGCAAGCAGGCAGGCCGAAACAGGTGCGCCGGTGGACGCGGCGACCCGTGCGGCGAAGGTCGATGCGTTCAATTCGTGATCGGCCAACAGCACGAGCGAGCGGCGGATCAAGTCTGCGCCGGCCGCATCAAGCGACCATCCCTGCGCCAGCCTTTCGTGCACGGCACCAGTTCCGGGAATCGCGCCGAGCGCCTGGGCCAAAGCGGCGATGGCGCCGGCCGCATCGTGGTTGAGCGAAGCCGATCTTCGGCCGAGCGAAGGCCGGCCGTTGGCCGCCAACGCGGCCAATTCCGCGAAGGCAGCCGGCCGGCCAGTTGCGCCGTTGCCATGGCGGCTCGCCGAGACGAACGACACTGGTGCGCCAGATGCCCAAAGCAGGTTTGCCGTCTGCTCCAGCGTGGCAGCCTCGCAGAGAGCAACCGCATCCTGGCCGCGATAGACAAGGCGGCCATGCAAAACGGTCGAGATCGTGGTGGCGATCGCCGGCTCACCCCAGGCAATTGCACTTTCGGCGATTGCCTGGGGATTTCGGCCACGAGCCCGGCGGCTCGCCAGCGCCGCGATATCGTCGGCGCGATACTGGCTGCGGCGTGGATCCGCCCGGTCCGGCCGCACGCCGATGCGTCCGCGGCTGACATAGGCATAGAGGGTCTGGGCTCGCACCTTGAGACGCTCCAGGGCTTCGTCCCGCGTCAGCCACTCCGTCATGTCAGCCTTGTCATGTTGATTCCGTTGATCAAGATTGATGGTCCAGTCACCAACCCTTATCTTCCACCCGGAAAGGGTCAAGGAGAAAACCAATGGCGAATGGGCTCGATGATGTGGTGGCGGCGGAAACGGTGCTCTCCGATGTTGACGGTCTTGGTGGCCGCCTGACCATCCGGGGCCATTCGTTGCCCGAACTGGCAGGCCGCTGGAAATACGCCGAGGTGGTTCATCTGCTGTTCGACGGCTTTTTCGACGATCTTCCCGACGGCAGGGAGCTGGCGAACGCGATCGGTCGGGCGCGCAGCGAAGTGTTCGAGCAGATCAAACCCTTGCTGCCGTTTCTCGCATCCGTCGATATCTACAGCGCGATGCGCGCCGGTATTGCCCTGCTGCCGGATGGTGACAAATTGTCGGACGCGCTGCGGCTGGTTGCGGCACCTGCCGTGCTGACGCCGGCCTTGCTGCGCTTGCAGCGCGGCGAAAGCCCGATTGCGCCCGATAGCAAGGCCGATCATGCAGCCGACATGCTGCGGATGCTGACCGGCATTGTGGCCTCGCCTAAATTGGCGAAGGCGCTCGATGCCTATCTCGTGACGGTTTGCGACCACGGCCTCAACGCATCGACCTTCGCCGCGCGCGTGGTCGCTTCGACGCAGGCCGGGCTTACTTCGGCGGTGCTGGCCGGGCTCGGAGCGCTCAAGGGGCCGCTGCATGGCGGCGCGCCAGGTCCGGTGATCGAGATGCTGGATGCGATCGAGGTGCATGGCGACGCCGCCGGCTGGCTGCGTGGCGAGATCGCGCGTGGCGGCCGCATCATGGGCTTCGGCCATCGCATCTATCGCGTGCGCGATCCGCGTGCCGACGTGCTGAAAGCCGTCGTGCGCCAGCTCGGCGCCGAGGGCGAAAGCGGCCACCGGCTGGCCTTCGCCGAAAGCGTGGAGCAGGCGGCGCTCGAAGTGCTCCGCATCGCCAAGCCGTCACGCTCGCTCCAGACCAACGTCGAGTTCTTCACAGCGCTCCTGCTGGAAGCGGCGGGCTTTCCGAAAGAGGCGTTCACCAATGTCTTTGCTGCCGGGCGCGTCGCCGGCTGGATTGCCCATGCGCGCGAGCAGCAAACGAGCGGACGGCTGATCCGGCCGCAGTCGCGCTATATCGGGACGGTGCCGGACCTCGTCGCCTGACGAGCTTTCAGCGCATGCTTTGCGAAACGAGGCGACGACCTCTCTTAGGGGACGAGAGAGGTCTACATGACAAAAATTTCATGTCATTGCTCCACACATCCGCTGTTCTTGGGTGACAGAGAGCCTATATGCTGCAGTGCAGCATGGTTCCACGGGAGCCCGCCTCGAAAGGAATAAAGCCGCCTTGACCGCCAGAAAAACCGCCATCGTCACCGGTTCCACCTCGGGCATCGGCCTGGCCATTGCCCACGCGCTCGCGGCCGAAGGCTGCAACGTCGTCGTCAATTCCTTTTCCGACACCGCCGACGACCGCGCCATCGCAGACGCGATCGCGAAGCACCACAAGGTGAAGACCGCCTATGTCAAAGCCGACATGTCGAAGCCGGCCGAGTGCCGGGCTTTGGTGGCGAAGGCAGCCGAGGCATTCGGCTCGGTCGACATCCTGATCAACAATGCCGGCATCCAGCATGTCGCGCCGGTGGAAAGCTTCCCGATCGAGAAGTGGGATGCGATCATCGCCATTAACCTGTCATCGGCCTTCCACACCATCGCAGCCGCCATCCCGTTGATGAAACAGGCCGGTGGCGGCCGGATCGTCAACGTCGCCTCGGCCCACGGCCTTGTCGCCTCGCCGTTCAAGTCGGCCTATGTCTCGGCCAAGCATGGCATTATGGGCTTGACCAAGACTGTCGCCCTGGAACTGGCGCGCGACAAGATCACCTGCAATGCCATTTGTCCGGGCTATGTGTTGACGCCGCTGGTCGAGGCGCAGATCCCCGACCAGATGAAGGCCAACAAGATGGACCGCGAGACGGTGGTCCGTGAGGTAATGCTCGAAAAGCAACCGACCAAGGAGTTCGTCACCGTCGAGCAGGTTGCGGCGGCCGCGGTGTTCCTATGCTCGGATGCGGCGGCGCAGATCAACGGCGCGCACATCTCTGTCGATGGCGGCTGGACCGCTCAGTGAGGCTTCCAGCGGTCAAGGGCCACGCCATGCCGAAAAATGGCAAGGCGGAAGAGCCAAAGAAGATCAATGTCGCGCTGCAAGGCGGCGGTTCGCACGGGGCGTTTTCCTGGGGCGTGCTCGATCGGCTGCTCGAGGACGGGCGCCTCGACATAACGGCGGTTTCGGGCACCAGCGCCGGCGCCATGAATGCCGTGGCGCTGGCCGACGGCTTTGTCCGCGGCGGTGTCGAGGGCGCGCGGCGGAAGCTCGACGATTTCTGGCGTGCGGTGGCGGCAAAGGGCCGCTTCAGCCCGGTACAGCGCATGCCTTGGGACGTCGCCTGGGGCAATTGGTCGATCGAGAACACGCCCGGCTATTTCCTGTTCGATACGATGTCTCGGGTATTTTCGCCCTATGTCGCCAATCCGCTCGCCATCAATCCGCTGCGCGACGTGGTCGAACGTGAGATCGATTTCGACAATGTGCGCGCCTGCAAGTCGATGGAACTGTTCATTTCCGCTACCAATGTCGAGACCGGCCAGTTGCGGGTCTTCTCGGACGGCGAGATCGACCTCGACACGGTGATGGCGTCGGCCTGCTTGCCGCAATTGTTCCGTGCCGTCGAGATCAAGGGCGTGCCCTATTGGGATGGCGGTTATGGCGGCAACCCGGCACTGTTCCGTTCTTCAAGACGGCGGCCACCGAGGACGTGCTTTTGGTGCAGATCAATCCGGTGGTCCGCGAGGGAACGCCGAAGAGCGCCAATGAGATCCAGAACCGCATCGACGAGATCACCTTCAATGCCGGGCTGTTGCGCGAATTCCGCTCGATCGCCTTCGTCAAGGAACTGATCGCCGCCGGCCGATTGCCGCACGGCGAATATCGCGACATCCGCATGCACCGCATCGATGCCGACGAAGCGTTCAAGGATCTGTCGGCATCGTCCAAGGTCAATGCCGAATGGGCGTTCCTTGCCTATCTGCGCGACCTCGGCCGCACCGCAGCCAGTGATTGGCTGGAAGAAAATTATGACGCCGTCGGCAAGCGGCCGACGATCGATCTGTCCGGCGAACTCGACGACGGCTTGAAGCCGGTGACCGGGCCGGCGCCGGGCCGGCGGGTCAAGGAATTTCTTGCGGCGCGCAAGCAGCCCGAGGCCGCCCGCCGTCCGGCCTAGCTGCTTCGCAAGCAGATGGCATTCGCAATCCGTCAATCATCCTGACACTTGCTGCCATACCGCTGTTTTGGCGATCAACAGCCGATGCTGCAGCCGCATCTTTGCGGACAAAGCAACAACCCATCAACTTTTCTGACTATATTGCGCTGCAACTTTGAGGTAGAAGCGCGCTTCGCCGATCACGGCAATTTGAATACGGCCTCGCGCGCACCCATATCGGCGACGCGCCCCAAGTAGAAGATGCGGCCTGGCCGAACCCCGCGCACTGGAAAAATGACGATGCCGAAATTCAGGTTTCACAAGCTTGCAGCCATTGTTGTGCTCATCGGGTTCGCCGGCTGGATGGCGACAGGCGAGTTCTCGTCCGTCGGCAGCGCGTCCGCCGACAACAAGCCCAAGGCAGGAGAGGTCGAGCAGCCCAAGGCAGCCGACGCAGGCAAGCCCCAAGCTGGCGAACAGGGGGCTGCCAAACCGGGGACTGCCGAGGCGGAACAGCCCAAGGCGCCGTTGCGCACGGTCGCGGTCATAACCCCGCCGCGGCGCACCTATGCACGCGCTATCCGCATTTCCGGACTGACCGAAGCCGACAAGCGCGCCGTCCTGGCGACACGCGTCGCCGGCGTCATCGACAAGCTGCCGGTCAAGCAGGGCCAGCACGTCAAGACCGGCGACCTGATCCTGATGCTTGCCGCCGAGGAAAAAATCTCGGCGGTCGACAATGCCAAGCAGCTTGTCGTGCAACGTGAGGCAGAGCTGGCAGCTGCCCTGCGGCTGATGAAAACCGGCAATCTGCCCAAGTTGCAGCTCGATACAACCCGCTCCAACCTGACGCTGGCCAAGTCGCAACTGGACGCAGCGCAAGCCGAGCTCGACCGCAACGAGGTGAAGGCGCCCTTCGACGGCGTCATCGACCGGGTGCCGGTGGAGCTTGGCAGTTCCGTGATGCAGGGCGGCGAGGTGGCGACCATTCTCAAGCTCGATCCGGTGATCGCACGCGGCGAAGTCAGCGAACGCGATCTCGGCTATCTGAAGATCGGTGACGAAGCCAATGTGCGCCTGGTCAGTGGCCAGACCGTCAAGGGTACGGTGCGCTACATCAGCCGGGATGCATCTTCGGCAACCCGTACCTTTCGGGTTGAAGTCGCTATCCCCAATGCCGATGGGTCCGTACCGGCCGGCATGACGGCAGAAATCGCGCTCAGCGCCCAGCCGACCGACGCCGTGATGCTGCCGCGCTCGGTGGTGACGCTCGGCGACAAGGGCGACCTCGGCATCCGCGCCGTCGACAAGGATGACAAGGTCGTGTTCTTCCCGATCGATCTGGTCGACGACACGCCAACCGGCCTGGTGCTCGGCGGCATTGCGGCCGACGCCCGCATCATCGTCGCCGGCCAGGAGCTGGTGAAGGAAGGCGAGGTGGTCAAGCCGGTCGCAGCCGACCAGGCGACCATCCAAAAGCTGTTGGGCGAAGCGACGGCCGGGACGCAGTAATCATGGACATCGTCAAACTTGCTATCAGCAATGCCCGGCTGACCATTGCGGTCCTGGTCTTTCTCATCCTTGCCGGTGCGGTCGCCTACCAGTCGACGCCGAAGGAAGCGGAACCGGACGTTCCGATTCCGATGATGTATGTCAGCCTGATCTACCAGGGCATCTCGCCGGAAGACTCCGAGCGCCTCCTGCTGCGGCCGATGGAAGCCAAGCTGAAGAGCCTGAAAGGCCTCAAGGAGATGCGCTCGGCCGCCTTCCAGGGCGGCGGTTATGTGCTGGTCGAATTCCAGCCACAGACGGATCTCGCCACCGCGCTGCAGGACACACGCAGCAAGGTGCAGGACGGCAAGGCCGACCTGCCGCAAGCGGCTGAGGAGCCCGTGGTCTCCGAGGTCAATATCTCCGAGTTCCCCGTCCTGGTCGTGACGCTGTCGGGCGAGGTGCCCGAGCGCGTGCTGACGGCGGCGGCGCGCGAGCTGCGCGACCGCATCGAGGAAGTGCCTGGCGTGCTCGAGGGCTCGCTGCAGGGTGCGCGCGACGACCTCGTCGAAGTGGTCATCGATCCGATGAAGCTGTCTTCCTACGGGCTGCAGCTCGACCAGTTGATCGGTGCGGTCGGCGCTTCCAACAGTCTTGTCGCCGCCGGCAACATCGAAGGATCCGAGGGCAAATACGCGGTCAAGGTGCCCTCGCTTATCGAGACACCGGAGGATGTGGCGGCGCTTCCGGTCGTCGCCGGCCCCAATGCGGTGGTGCAGGCCAAGGACATTGCCACCATCCGCTCCACATTCAAGGACGCCGAGACGGTCACCCGCCTCGACGGCAAGCCGGCGATCGCCATCGAGGTGAAGAAGCGCATCGGCTCCAACCTGATCGATACGATTGGCAAGGTCAGGGAGGTGTCCGACGCCTTCATCAAGACGATGCCGGAGGGCATGCACGTCACCTACACGCAAGACAAGTCCGTCTTCGTGAACCAGTTGCTCGGCGACCTGCAGAACCACGTGATGATCGCCGTCATCCTGGTGTTCATCGTCATTCTCTACGCGCTGTCTGGCCGTGCCTCGCTGCTGATCGGATTGGCCATCCCCTCGTCCTTCCTGATCGGCATCCTGTTGCTGGCAATGATGGGCTACACGATCAACATGATCGTGCTGTTCAGCCTCATCCTGGCGGTCGGCATGCTGGTCGACGACGCCATCATCGTCACCGAATTCGCCGAGCGACGCATGAGCGAGGGCATGCCGAAGGAGCAAGCGTTCGCGCTTGCCGCCAAGCGCATGGCCGGCCCGGTCATCGCGGCGACGATGACGCGCATTGCCGCCTTCTCGCCGCTGTTGTTCTGGCCGGGCATTATCGGCGACTTCATGAAATACATGCCGATCACGCTGATCGTGACGCTCTCGGCCTCGATGCTCTATGCGCTGGTCTTCGCGCCGACGCTGGGCGCGATATTTGCCAAGGCGCCGGCCCATCACCCCGACGACAATCGCGACGGCTGGTACATGGCCGTGGTCAAGCAGGCGGTGCATTATCCCATCACCGTGCTTGTCCTCACTGTGGCGCTGTTGTTCGGCGTCGGCTACGCCTATTCGAAATTCGGCGCCGGCGTCGAATTCTTCCCGAATGTCGAGCCTGACTACGGCCTGCTCTATGTCCACGCCCGCGGCAATCTTTCGCTTGCCGAAATGGACGCGGCCACCAAGACCGCGGAAAATCGGCTGCTCGGTTGGCCGGGCGTGAAGTCTGTCTATACCCGTGTCGGCAAGACGCAGGGCGGCGGCCAGGATGTTCCGGAAGACGTGGTTGGCGTGATCCAGTACGAATTCGTCGACTGGCGCGAGCGTAAATCGGCGAACTCAATCCTGGACGAACTGCGCGGCGTGATGGCTGGCATTCCCGGTGTCGACGTCGAGGTTCGCGTGCCGGAAGCCGGCCCGCCTACAGGCAAGCCGATCCAGATCAGGCTTTCGGCCGTAGATCCGAAGGGCCTTGACGACAAGGCCCGCGCGGTCGCCGCGCGCATTGCCAAGGTGCCCGGCGTCATCGATATTTCCGACGGTCTGGCGCCGCCCGGCGTTGACTGGGCGCTCGAGGTCGATCGCGCCAAGGCGGCGCAGTACGGCATCAGCCCAACCGCGGTCGGGACGGTCGTGCAACTGGTGACCAACGGGCTGAAGCTCAGCGAATACCGGCCCGCCGGCGCCGACGATGCAGTCGACATCAGGCTGCGCCTGCCCGAGGATCGGCGCACGCTGTCAACGCTCGACGAACTGCGGGTGCAGACCGCGCAAGGCTCGGTGCCGATCTCGAACTTCGTCGTGCGCAAGCCGGAGCCGACGGTCGGTATCCTCAACCGCATCGACGGCGCGCGAACTGTGGTCGTCCAGGCCAACGTCGCTGCCGGCGCCCAGGTGGCAGCCGTCCAGCAGGAGGTCACCAAAGCTGTCGCCGACATGAACCTCGGCAGCGGCATTCGCTGGAAGCTTGCCGGCTCGAATGAGGACAGCGCGGAGGCCGGCGCCTTCCTCAGCAAAGCCTTCGGTGCGGCGATCTTCCTGATTTTCATCGTGCTTCTGGCGCAGTTCAACAAGTTCACCAGCGTCTGGCTGGTGCTGTCCTGCGTGGTCATGGCGACGATCGGCGTGTTCCTCGGGCTGCTGCTGACGGGAGAGGCATTCGGCATCGTCATGTCGGGCATCGGTGTCATCGCGCTGGCCGGGGTGGTGGTGAACAACAACATCGTGCTGATCGACACCTATGACCGGTTGCGCGAAGAGGGCTGGGACAAATACGAAGCCGTGCTGCAGACCTGCCGCGAGCGTGCCCGCCCGGTGGTGCTGACGGCGGTATCGGCGATCCTCGGCGTGCTGCCGATCGCCTTCGGCCTCGGCCTCGAAATCTTCCATCACGAGACGACGATCAACGCGCCGTCGACGCAATGGTGGATTTCGCTGTCTTCGGCGATCGTCTTCGGGCTGTCCTTCGCCACCGTGCTGACGCTGGTGGTGACGCCGTCGATGCTGATGGTGTTCACTCGCGCCAAGGTCAAACCCGGTGCGCGTCGTGGCTGGTTCAGTCGCCTGTTGGGGCGTCGAAAGGCCGAAATCCCGTCGAAAGGCCTGGACGCCGATCTGGGCGCCGAACCGGCGATCGCCTTCCCGAAGGCCGCCGAATAGAGTCCGGATCGCCGTCCTGATCAAGCAAAGGCCGCCCGGGAACAATGGGCGGCCTTCTGCATTGTTCCGTCATTGCAACCTCAAAGCGAGGATTTTCTGATGACGATCAGCACCATTCTCATCATTATCCTTATTCTTATTCTGATCGGCGCGGTTCCGGCGTGGCCGCATTCCCGGTCCTGGGGTTACGGACCATCCGGCATCGTCGGCGTCATTCTGATCGTTGTCCTGGTGCTGCTGTTGATGGGCCGGATCTGACCGCAATCATTGGTCGTGACAAGCGGCGGATGACCATCTGGCCATCCGCCTTTTTTTGGTTTGTTGTTAGGCAACTTTTTGCGTCGTCTTGAGCGTGGCGATGCCGATATCCTCGAGCGCTTCCGACACTGCATTTTCCAGGGGCGTGTGCGGGATCGTACCGATAACGCTTTCCAGCCTGCCTGAAACCAGCCGGTGCGGCTCGAAGCGGAGATAGGACATCGAAACGATCTCGCGCCACATCGCCACGAACGGGCCGCCGGCACGCAGCACCCACCACGGCATCGACGTCAGTTTCAGCGTGCGTCCGAGCGCCTTCTCCGCGGCCGCCTTGATGTCCAGATCGGTCACCGCATGGCCAGGAAAGTTCAGCGCCTCGTAGGAGCCGAGCTTGTCGAGATTGTCAGCCAGCCCGACGAAGGCCTTGGCTAGGTCGGGCAGATAGGCCCATTCATGCACGAGATCGACCGGCCCTGGGGCGGTATAGACACCCTTGGTTATCTTGGCGGCAACAACCAGATCGAACCACGATCCGCTGCCGCTGCCGCCGAAGAAATCACCAGCGCGCAGCAGGATCGTGCGCACCCGACCCGCATCGGCCTCGCGGCGAAACAGATCTTCCATGGCGACGCGGATGCGGCCCTTTTCCGTTGTCGGGCGAAACGGCGTGTCTTCGGCGATCACCGCCGGCATCGGCGAGCCGTAATTGTAGACGGTGCCCGGGAAGAGATGCAGCGCGCCGTTCGCCCGGCAGGCAGCCATCACATTCTCGGCCATCGGCAGGCATTTGCTCCAGTCGGTGTAGAGCGGGTTGAGGCCGTTGAAAATGATATCGACGCCTTCGGTCGCGCGGATCAGCGCAGCACGGTCGAGCGCGTCGCCGGCGATCGCCGTGGCGCCTTTGAGCTCGGCCGGCACCTTGCCGCTGCGGGTGATGGCACGGACATCGTAGCCGGCATCGAGGAAGGCCTTGGCGACCGTGCGGCCGAGGCGGCCATTGGCGCCGAGAATTGCGATCGTGGTCATTGTTCGTCTCCGTGTTGCGTTACGACCCCAATATTGTCTCTTCGCAAACGAATGAAAATTGACTACGATTGGCGATATGATATTCAATTTTGAATGGATATTGACTGGAACCTGATCAAGAGTTTCGTCACCGTGGCGGAGACCGGCAGCCTGTCGGCCGCCGCGCGAAAACTTGCCGCGAGCCAGCCGACGCTCGGCCGCCACATCACCGAGCTGGAACAGGCGCTCGGTGTCACGCTCTTCCGGCGCGGGCGGCGTGGCTACGCGCTCACGGAAGCGGGCAACACGCTCTTTGAACGGGGCCGCGCGGTGAGCGAGCAGGCGAGCGCCTTTTCGCTGCTGGCGCTGGGATCGGTCGAGGCGATAGAGGGTACGGTGCGCATTGCCGCCAGCGAAGTGGTGGCGGCCTATGTGCTGCCGGAAATCACAGCGAGGCTTGGGTTCGAGGAGCCGGGCATCGAAGTCGAGATCGTCGCCTCGAACCAGGTCGAGAATCTGCTGCGTCGCGACGCCGATATCGCCATCCGCATGGTCAAGCCGGCGCAGAATGAACTGGTCGCGCGCAAGGTGACCGACATTCCGCTCCGCGCCTGCGCGGCAAAATCCTACCTCGACCGGCGTGGCCGTCCGCGCGAGGCCCGCGATCTTGCCGGCCATGATCTGGTCGGCTTCGACCGCAGCGATGAAATCATTCGCGGCTTCGCCCAGTTCGGCGTCGCGCTCGCCCGCAATGCCTTCCGCTTCAGGACCGATAATCAGATCGTGCTGTGGGAAGCGGTGCGGGCGGGAAACGGCATCGGCTTTGGCCAGGAGCCGCTCGCCGACCGTGATCCGCTGGTCGAGACAGTGCTGCCGGGTCTCCCGCTGCCGACGCTGCCGGTGTGGCTGGCCATGCACCGCGACGTGCGTACCAGCGTCCGCATCCGCCGCGTCGCGGATTTCCTCTACGAAGAGTTCAAGCGCTATTCAGCCGGTGCAGGCTCGGCAGCGAATTCGGCGCGGTGAGCGAGGCCGGCCATCAACAGCACGACGACCAGCAGCCCGGACAGTGCGACGAAGATCGGGCCGAAGCTCGAGTGTTCGGCGATGAAGCCGATCGCCGACGGCGCCACCAGAATGCCTGAGTAACCCATTGTGGTGACGACGCTCATGCCTGTGCCGGACGCCATGCCTTCCTGGTTGCCGCCGGCCGAAAAAATGATCGGCACCATGTTGGCAATGCCGAGGCCGCAAAAAGCGAAGGCGGCAATGGCCAGCCAAGGCGAGGGAGCCAGCCCGGCCACCAGCATGCCGGCAGCAGCGGCAAGGGCCGAGGCGCGCAACGTCGTAACGGCACCGAAACGGTTGCGGACGCCATCGCCGAGAAAGCGCATGATGGCCATGACTCCGGAAAAGGCGGCATAGGCCAGGCCTGCGATGGCAAGATCGGCGCCGAGCTCCTGCCTGAGATACAGCGCCGCCCAGTCGAGTACCGCACCTTCGGAGATCATCGTCAGCAGCGCCATCAGCCCAACCAGATAGACCAGCGGGTTTGCCGGCAGCGCGAGTTTGTGATGCTCGGCGACTGGGTGCTTGTCCTCGGCGATCAGGTAGCGGATCGCGACGGCGATGACGGCAAAGGCAAGAGCCGTCACCACTGTCGCATGGGCGAGGTGACCGTAGTTCTGGATGGCGAAACCGCCCAAAGCGCCGCCAGCGAAACCGCCAAGGCTCCAGAAGCCGTGCGAGGACGACATGATGGCACGGGACAGCCGCCGTTCGACTGCCACTGCGTTGGCATTCATGGCGACGTCCATGCCGCCGATCGAACCGCCGAAGATAAACATGGCGACGGCCGCAAGGGGCACGTTGGGGGCCAGAGCCACAACCAAAAGGCCGAAGCTGCCGGCAAGTCCGAACCAGCGCAGCACCGTGCGCGAGCCATGCTTCGAGATCAGATGGCCGCACCAGGTCATGGCAGTGACGGCGCCGGCACCGAACAACAGAATCAGCAAGCCGAGCGTGAACTTCGAAATGTCGAGTCGCGTCAGGAACACCGGGATCTGCGGCGCCCAACTGCCGGTCAAGAAGCCGTTGGCGAGGAAGATGCCGGCCACTGCCCAGCGTCCACGAATCGCGATCTGCGTGATTTTCTGCGCGTCCATCGGGTAGAATCCGGTCCGGAAATGGCGTTGCGCGGCAAATTAGATCGATTCAATTCACAGTCAAGCGCTCTTCGCCGAAAGTGCTTGGACCAGACGCTACGTCCTCTCGCGTCGGCCAACCACCTCGGCGGTCCACTCCGAAATCCCTACGACTCGGGATAAGGCGCGCCATCCTTGTGCACAAACCGGCCGTCAGCGTTGGTGCTCATCATGTCGATGTCGGAGCAGGTGGCGACGTCGTCGGGCCAGCGCGAACCGACTTCGAGATAGATCGCCATCGCGCCCGATTTATTGATCATGTGATGGCCGTTGCCTGATCCTTTCGGAAAGGCCGCGCAATCACCGGCGCGCAGCACCGTCTCGCCGGCATCTTCGACGAGCGTCAGCTCGCCTTCAAGCACGTAGACGAATTCGTCTTCGTGCGAATGCCAGTGGCGCTGGCTCGACCAGTTGCCCGGCGGCAGGCGCATGAGATTGATGCCGAAGTCGGTGAGCCCGCCTGCGTTGCCTAGCCGCTGCCGCACGCGTTCGGCACAGGGTGCATCGAACGGCGGTGGATAGGATGAGCCCTTGCGTCCGGGCACGTCGGCAACGTCAATCTTAGGCACGGCGTCCTCCCCTAGTGATCCCTAGGGCGTCTTGCCTCGAACTCGGCCTTCTTGGCGTCGGAGGCTTCGACCTGGTTCAGTGCCTGCCACTCGGCATAGGGCATGCCGTAGATGATTTCGCGCGACCGGTCCTTGCTGAGTTCGACACCTTCGGCTTGCGCCGCGTCGCGGTACCAGTTGGACAGGCAGTTGCGGCAGAAGCCGGCGAGGTTCATCAGGTCGATGTTCTGTACGTCGGAACGCTCGCGCAGATGCGCGACCAGCCGGCGGAAGGCAGCGGCTTCGAAATCGCGCTTTTGTTCTTCGCTGAGTTCGGTCATGTCATGTTGGCCTCCCTTGGGCCTCATCATACCGGCCCGGTGCGCGAGCCGAATATTTTCACCGCATGTATATCGGCACGTCGATCTATCGCGTCAACGATCGGCGCCAGCCGTTCGGCCCAGGCGAGGGCACCCTTGCGGTCGGCGATCAGGTCCTGGCGGACCTCGAGCAGCGCATGGGCAAAGCCGTTGACGATGGCATGCCTGAACATGGTATCGCCGCGCAGTGCGCCGTCATAGGGTTCGTTGTCGCCGACGATGAGGCTCTTGTCCTCGGCGAGCATGTCGATCAGCGGCCGCGCAACGCGGTCGTCCAGGTCCCACAATATGCCGGCGTGCCACGGCCGCACGAATCCCTGCATGGTCGGTGTGAAGGAATGCACCGAAAAGATGAAGGGTGCCCGCGCGGATGCTCGCGCCACAGAGGCGATCATGGCGCCGACGGCATCATGATAGGGGCGGTAAAAGCGGTCCAGCCGCCTTTCGCGCTCCTCCGGGGCCATGGGATAATTTCCCGGGATGACGGTGCCGTCATAGAGCTGGCGAATCAGCGTTGGATCGTCTTCGCCGCGATTGGGGTCGATCAGCATTCGCGAAAAATTGGCAAGCACCGCCGGAACGCCGAGCAGACTTGCGAGTTCGCGGGTTACAGTCTCGACGCCGACGTCGTAGGCGATGTGGCGGTCGAACTCCGCCGCCGGCAGGCCGAGACTGCCATACTCCTCCGGCAGGTCGCGGCGGGCGTGATCGGCCAGAAGCACCATGCCGCGCTTGCGATCGCCTTCGACGATATCGAAAGGCGCGAAAACTGTGGATCGGGTCATTGGCGGGAAAGGTCTGTTCGCTGGCTTTCGGGGAGGGTGGTATCGTCATTCCATGAAGAGACCGCTTGCGCAATGCCGTTGTTTGGCCACGGTTTCTGCCAAAAAACTGAGCAGGGGCGACCGCAAGCGCGCCAGAGCCTTCTAAATCGATTGGAATTGGACAGATCGGCGCGTTGACATGCGTACGGACTTTTCCGAAAAGGGGCGTTGAGAGATGCAAATGTGGTTCTTGAGGGGTTTCAGGATGGGTTTCGCCGGCAGGCTGCGTGTGCGCCACGCCTTGGCCATGCCGCTCCTGGTACCGGCCATGGCTCTTTTCGCGGTGATTTCGGCCTCGCCGGCACGGGCCGATTTCCGGGTCTGCAACGCCACGCAGAACCTGGTCGGTGTCGGCATCGGCTATCGCGCCAAAGCCGGCTGGATCACCGAAGGCTGGTGGCACATCGAAGGATCGAGCTGCAAGACGCTGATCGAGGGACCGTTGTCATCAAGGTTTTACTATCTTTATGCAGAAGACGCCGAGCGCGGCGGACGCTGGGATGGCCCGATCAACATGTGCGTGGCCGAAAAAGAGTTCAAGATCGCCGGCGTTACCGATTGCGTCGCCCGGGGCTTTCAGCGCGCCGGATTCCAGGAATATGACACGGGCGAGCAGGCAAGCTGGATGGTCCAGCTGACTGACGAGCCCGCAACGGATGGCGCTCCAGCCGCCCCGGGAACAAACAGTCAATGAGACGCAGCCGCAAGGTCAAGATCCTCGCCACCATCGGTCCGGCCTCCTCGTCCGAGGAGATGCTGAAGAAGCTGTTCGAAGCCGGCGCCGACGTGTTCCGCATCAATATGAGCCACACCGACCATGAATTGATGCGTACGCTTGTCGGCCGCATTCGTGCCGTCGAGGAGGCGGTCGGCCGGCCGATCGGCGTTCTCGCCGACCTGCAAGGGCCAAAGCTGCGCGTCGGCAAGTTCGCCAACGGCAAAGAGGTGCTGACCGTCGGTCAGACCTTCACGCTCGACGACAATCCCGAGCCCGGCAATTCGACGAGGGTCTACCTGCCGCATCCCGAAATCCTGCGTTCGGTCGAGGCTGGTCATCGCCTGCTGATCGACGACGGCAAGCTCGAGCTCAAGGCGGTCAGCAGCAACGGCAAGGCGATCGTCTGCACCGTCGTCGCCGGCACCACCATTTCCGACAAGAAGGGCGTCAGCCTGCCCGACACCGACCTGCCGGTCGGCGCGCTGACGGAAAAGGACCGCCGGGATCTCGACGCGGTTCTGGCGACCGGCGTCGACTGGGTGGCGCTGTCCTTCGTGCAGCGGCCCGAGGACCTGGCCGAAGCGCGCAAGATCGCACGCGGCCGGGCGCTGATCATGGCCAAGATCGAAAAGCCGCAGGCCGTCGCCCGGCTGGCCGAGATCATCGAGCTTTCGGATGCGCTGATGGTCGCCCGCGGCGATCTCGGCGTCGAGATGCCTCTCGAAGCCGTGCCTGGCATTCAGAAGCAGATCACCCGCGCCGCGCGCCGTGCCGGCAAGCCGGTGGTGGTCGCCACGCAGATGCTGGAATCGATGATCACCGCGCCGGTGCCGACGCGGGCCGAGGTGTCGGACGTGTCGATCGCCGTGTTTGAAGGCGCCGACGCGATCATGCTTTCGGCGGAGTCCGCCGCCGGCGCCTATCCGGTCGAGGCGGTGGCGATGATGAACCGGATCGCCACCAAGGTCGAAACCGACCCGACCTATGCCGGAATTATCAACGCGCAGCGCTCGGAACCGGAAGCGACCGGAGCCGACGCGATCTCGCTCGCCGCCCGCGAAATAGCCGAGACGCTGAAGCTGTCGGCGATCATCACCTATACCGCGTCCGGCACGACCGGCTTGCGCGCCGCGCGCGAGCGGCCGCAAGTGCCGATCGTGGCGCTGTCGCCGATCCTCAACACGGCGCGGCGGCTGTCGCTGTTGTGGGGCACGCATTGCGTCGTTTCCCCCGACGCCATCGACCTCGACGACATGGTCGACCGCGCCTGCCGCATCGCCTTCGATGAAGGTTTCGGCAAGCCGGGCGACCGTGTCATCATCACGGCCGGCGTGCCGCTGAGGACGCCGGGCTCGACCAACATGTTGCGCATCGCCTATGTCGGATCGGAAGTCGGCCGATAATGTCGGCCGCGGCTGCCGGATAGGCCGGCTGCATGGCGCGTCGTAAACACGGCGCCAGCCGGGCGCATCGACGGCAGTCGGGTTAGCATAGACGCCGAACTCCGCCAGCTTGCATCAGCCTGTGACCGGCCGTGAAGCGGTTCGAAGGCCCTATCCGACTTGAGCTGGAAGTCAGTTAAGATAATCTCTCCTGGGAGAAAGAGGAGGGTGATCCAATGTGGATGCGCACTGATCTTCTGGAACTCCTCGGCATTGAGCACCCGATAATCCAGGCGCCGATGAGCGGCATCACCACGCCGGAACTGGCGGCGGCAGTCAGCAATGCCGGGGCGCTCGGCTCGCTCGGATGCGGCATTCTGCCTGCGGCGGCTATCCGCGAGCAGCTCACGGCGACACAGCACGCCACCAATCGTCCGATCAACGTCAACTTCTTTGCGCACCCGGCGCCGATACACGATGATGCGGCAGCCCAAAGTATGCGAGACCGCCTTCGCGGCTGCTATGAGGAGGTCGGCCTCGGACCGGTGCCCGAGCCGGGCGAGCCCTTCCCCACCTTCGATCGTGAGCGTCTCGAAATTGTGCTCAAGCTGCGCCCCAAGGTGGTCAGCTTCCACTTCGGTCTACCCGACACCGCAATTGTGCAGCAGTTGAAGGCGGCCGGCTGTACTGTCTTGTGTTCGGCCACCACCGTCTCGGAAGCGCGCCAGCTTGAGGCAGGAGGGGTGGACGCCATTATCGCCCAGGGATACGAGGCGGGTGGGCATCGCGGCACATTCACTGGCGACCCTGCTATCGGCACAGCCGGCACTATGGCACTCGTACCGCAGATTGTTGATGCCGTGCGGGTGCCTGTAATTGCCGCTGGCGGTATCTTCGACGGTCGCGGCATTGCTGCCAGCTTTGCACTTGGTGCATCTGGTGTGCAGATCGGCACGGCTTTCCTGGCCTGTCCTGAAGCCAATGTGCAGCCAGTCTATCGCGCAGCATTGCGCTCGGCCAACGACGAGAGCACGTCGGTGACTCGCTGCTTCACTGGCCGCCCAGCTCGCGTGGTGCGCAACCGGTTTGTGATGGAAATGGCTGGTGAGGAAGATGCAGCGTTGGCGTTTCCGCTGCAGGCGAGTCTGGTCATGCCGCTTTCGATGGCAAAGGATGAAAGCAAGCGGGCTGACTTCTTGCCCACTTGGGCCGGGCAGGGCGTTGCGAAGCTGCGGGAGATGCCGGCCGCCGCCCTTGTGGAGAAACTTGTCACGGAAGCAAACGGCATAGATCGGGCCTATAGGGAGTAGGGGAGTAGGGCGCATGTGTTCCACAGTGCAATCTGCACCTCTCACATACTACCTTACTCCCCTATTCCCCTACTCCCTTACTGGTCTCAAATGCCTTCGCCGGCAAGCTCTTCGGAAAGTGCGGCGACCTGGTCCTGGGCGCTGCGCATCATCGGGTAAATGCCGAGAACGCGCTGCCATGCCTCGAGCGCTGACTGCTTGTGGCCGGTTTCGGCCATGATCTGAGCTAGGCCCGAAAGCGCGCCGAAATGGCGTGGTTCGAGCTGCAGGGTGCGGTCGATATCCGCCATCGACTTCCCGTAGTTCTTCATCATGAAATGAACAGTGGCGCGCCAGTTCCAGCCTTCCGCATAGGTCGGCTGCAAAGTCACCACCTGATCGAGGAAATCGAGTGCAACATCGAATTTCTGGTTTTCGATCGCCTTCTGCGACCATTGCATCATCAGGTCGATAGAGGCGCTGCCCGACTGGGACCACTCGCTGCCGATGCGTCCGGCGATGCGCTCGGCCGCCTTTTCATTGCGTTCGCGCTTGAGATCGGCAAACAGCTGATCGAGCCGCGCCTGTTTCGTCTTGACGACCGGAGGTGCTGTCGGCGGTGTTGTGGTCGGATCTTCAGCCCACGCCGGCAGCGAGACAGCGCCGGAAACGAGGAAAGCCGTGAAAAATGCAAAAAGAATCCGCATCGCGGGAATCTAGCCCCCGACGCCGGATCGTCAAACTGAATTTAGCGTGAGAGTCGTATCATGCGGACGGAGGCGCGCAGCCTCCGTCGAAAACTCAACCCTGGCGCGCCTTGTAGCGCGGCGCGGTCTTGTTGATGATGTAGATGCGGCCCTTGCGACGAACCAGCTGGTTGTCGCGGTGACGCGCCTTCAACGCCTTGAGCGAATTCTTGATCTTCATGGTCTTGCCCGTCGGTCTGGGCCCGGTCACGGGCCGAATTATTAAGGCGCGCCCACAGACGCGCCTTTGAACTGTGCGTGGCTCATAGACGAGGAGCGTTGCCCGTGTCAACCGCAAGCGCGTTGCCTAAACGATACGGACCGTTTCGTATCATCAAATATCCGCCACTGGCGTCTTGCGGCGTTGCGCAGGCTTGAGACGGCTGGAATGATGCGGTTGCGAATTGGAGATCGTCATCCGCCGAATTCTTGTGTCCGCCTGTCTTGTCGTCCTCGCGGCAGGTTCTGTTGCCTATGCGCAGGAATGCGACCGCAACGACGACAGCCAGCAGATGATGAACATCTGCGCCGACGCGGACTACAAATCCGCCGACGCCAAGCTCAACAAGGCCTACCAGGATCTCATCGGCGGAAGTGACGCAAAAGCCAGGAAGCTGTTGCAGACGGCGCAGCGCGCCTGGATCGCTTTTCGCGACGCGGAATGCAGCTATTCCGCCGCGGACAGCGAAGGCGGCTCGATCTATCCGATGCTGATATCGGAATGCCTGACGCGGCTGACCGACGATCGCACCAAGCAGCTCACCGCCGATTCGACCTGCGCGGAAGGCGATGTGAGCTGCGCCAGCCCCGACGAGGACGAGAGCGGCGAAATCCAGTAAGCGTAGGTTCTAACTTTGTGTTTGAGCATGATCTTTTCCGAAAACCGGATTCCACTTTTCGCTAGCGCGGACCTTCGGTTCGGGATCATGCTCTAGCTGCGGCGGCTCACGCGCGTAAAATGGCCCATCTTGCGGCCGGGCCGCGCCTCGGCCTTGCCATAGAGGTGCAGCATCAGATCGGGCTCGGCGAGCAGCTCAGGAACGCGCCTGACATCGTCGCCGATCAGGTTTTCCACGACGCAGTCGAACTGCCGGGCGGGATTTCCCAGCGGCAGGCCCGCGACGGCGCGGATGTGCTGCTCGAATTGCGAGATGGTGCAGGCGGCCTCCGTCCAGTGGCCGGAATTGTGGACGCGCGGCGCTATCTCGTTGGCCAACAGCGAACCGTCGGCAAGGACAAAGAATTCGACGCCGATGACGCCGACATAGTCGAGCGCTGCAAGGATCTCTGCCGCCGCCGTTTGAGCCGCAGCCGCCGTCTCGGATTTTACTCCGGCCGGCAGCGTCGAGCTGTGAAGAATACCGTTGCGATGGACATTCCACGCTGGATCGTAGGCGGCGAGCGAGCCGTCGCTGCCGCGCGCGGCGATCACCGAAATCTCGCGCTCGAAGGTGACGAAGGATTCCAGGATCAACGGCACGTTGCCCATCGCCTCGCAAGTGCCGGCAAAGCCGCCTGTTTCCATGTTGCGGAAGACACGCTGGCCCTTGCCGTCATAGCCCATGCGGCGCGTCTTCAATATGCCGCTGCCGTTGAACTGTTTCAGCGCAGCCGTCAGTTCCTCGTCATTGTCGACGGGGCTGAAATCCGCGGTCGGTATGCCGATGCCGTTGAGGAATTTCTTTTCCGCCAGCCGGTCCTGCGCCACTTCCAGTGCGCGTGCCGGCGGATAGACCGGCACCGTAGAGGCAAGTGCCGCGGCGGCCGCGACCGGTACGTTCTCGAATTCATAAGTAACGACGGCACTGGCCGCAGCCAGCTCGCTAAGCGCGGCCGCGTCGTCATAGGCGGCGACGATCTGCCGGTTGGCGACCTGTGCCGCCGGGCAATCCGGCTGCGGCTCCAGCACGACGATGCGGTAGCCGAGGCGGGCCGCGGCCATCGCCAGCATGCGGCCAAGCTGGCCGCCGCCGATGATGCCGATGCTCGATCCCGCCGGCAGGCTCACGGCGCGTCCGTGGGCTCGGCGGCCACCTTGGCGGTCTGCGCGGCGCGCCAGCTATCCAGCCGGGCGGCGAGCTTTTCGTCGCTCAGCGCCAGCACCGCGGCGGCCAGAAGGGCAGCGTTGGCAGCGCCGGCCTTGCCGATGGCCAAAGTGCCGACCGGAATGCCGGCCGGCATCTGCACGATTGATAGCAGCGAGTCCTGGCCCGACAGCGTCTTTGATTCCACCGGCACGCCGAACACCGGCAGCGGCGTCATCGCCGCCGTCATGCCGGGCAGATGCGCCGCACCGCCGGCACCGGCGATGATCACCTTGTAGCCGGCCGCCTTGGCGCCCTTGGCGAAGTCATAGAGCCGGTCGGGCGTGCGGTGGGCAGAGACGATCAGGCGCTTGTGCGGAATTCCAAGCGCCTCAAGCGTTTCGGCGGCGTGGCGCATCGTCGCCCAGTCGGACTGGCTGCCCATGATGATGGCGACGTCGGCGCGGTGATCGTCCAAGCTTCTGCTCTCCGGCGGCAAAAGCGCGCATTAGCTGAAATCGAGGGGAGCCGCAAGGATGGCCGGAAACGGCAAAGCCGCTTGTGCCGTCTCCGTGGCTACGCACATGGACAGGGGCGGTCTGTCATCGGGCGGCCGCTGCTCGGAAGCGGTTGACGAAGTCGTCAAGTTCAGGCCGTTCGGTATCGGAAATCGCCCAATAGGAAAAGGCGCTGTCGCTCCAGTGGACCAGCGAGAAGCCACCAGCAGAAAGATCGACCGGTCCGGCTGTCGAGCCGGTTTCCTCGGGCGCGGCGACGAGAGTGATCAGGTGCTCGCGGTGCCTGTAGACCAGTGCCGGCACTGGCTGGTCGGCGATCACCTCGACCCGGCCGCCGAGCAACGCGAAGCCGTCACTGGCAAGGTCAGGTGCCGGCGGCGACAGGCCGACCCTGCCATCCAGCCAAGGTTTGACCGTGTGCCGGTCCGACGAGACGACGTCCACGGGGCTGGCTGCCAGCAGGCTGCGGCGATGGCCGCTGGCGACCGCGGCGGCAAAGCTGTCGGGCGCCCTGCTCAGCATCATCCATTGCGTCGCGCCGCTGGCCAGCACGGCGGTAACGATGATCGACGCCGCCAGCGCGCGCCAGTCGAACGCGCCAAATCGGTGCACCGCTCTGTGTGCCGGCGGCACTCGAGCGGCGGGCGCCGGCGCCGGCAGCACTTTCTCCGTACCGGCTGTCCCGATTGCAGCGATGCGAGCCTTGAAATCCTCACGGACATCGAGCCTCGGCAGCCCGCTGACGACCGTCTGCAGCGCAACGATGCGGGCATGCTCGGCGGCGAGCGCCGGATCGGCCGCGATGCGTCGCTCGACAGCCAATGCTGCTGCTGCGTCGAGCTCGCCATCGACCAAGGCATGGATCATCAGCTCCACGCCCGCCGGGTCATCGGGCAGTCCATCGTTGTGCGCGCTCATGGCGCCCTCCCAAGTTGGGATATCAGCAGACCGCGCGCCCTCGCCAGCCGCGACATCACCGTTCCTAGCGGCACGCCAAGCAGCGTCGCGATCTCGCGATAGCTGAGGCCGTTGATGTCGCGCAGCACCACAGTCTCGCGAAATTGGTGCGGCAGCGCGGCGATCGCCGCCTCGAGTGCGGCCGTGTCGGCCTTGGCGATCAGGCTTGCCTCAGGACTATCCGTATCCGGCAGCCCGGCGCCATATGCAGCCGTCATGTCATCGAGGTCGCTCAGGTCGCCGACGGCGACGATACTGCGCGGCCGGTTGCGCGCCAGCCAGGAGTAAGAGGCGTTGCGCACGATCGCCAGCAGCCAGGCGCGCGCATTGCCGCCGGCATAGCCGGCGATGCCCGCATGCGCCTTCAAACAGGCCTCCTGCACCACATCCTCCGCGTCGGCGGCGTTGCCGGTCAGCCAGCGGGCAAGCGCAAGCGCATCCGCGAGATGGGGCAGAACCACCTCGCGAAAGCGCTCGGTCGCGGCCTCTTGGTTCAACACCGTCGCATCGCCCGGCATCCCGGGCAGAACCTTCCGAAAATCCTCACGGAGCGACGGTGATCCTGCCCTGCATGTGCGGGTGAAGCCCGCAGAAATAGGCATAGTCGCCCACTTTGGTGAAGGTGAAGGCATATGTGTCACCGGTGTCAAGCGCCTTGGAGCGAAACGAGGCATCGTTGGCGACCACCAGATGCGGGATGTCGTCGTCATTCTCGAAGGTCACGGTAGTGCCCTGCTTTACCGTCAGCACCGCCGGTGTGAAGGCAAAGTTCTCGATCTTGACCATTGGCTGGTCTGCTGCGTTCAGTGGCATGGCAACCATTATCAGGATCGCCGCCAAACCGAACGTGACAGGGGATACGACCAAGACGCGGGATGGGAAGCGGATCATCGCATTTCCCCTCAGGCCAGCGTGCTGTCGATGATGGCGAGGTCCTGCCCGCCTTGCTTGACTGTCACGCTGCTTGTGCCGAGCAGGCTGCGCAACTGGCCGGCAGGTACCGTCATCGGCCCGGGTGAGGCTGCGGTGCCCGGCGCCGGTTGCGGGAAAGCGGTCGAGCGCGCGGTATGAAAGGTAACGTTGCCTTCGACCTTCTGCATGATCTGGTGGATATGGCCGTTGAGTACGGTGACAGAGCCGAACCGCTTGAGCAGGGCCAAGGCCTGCGCCGCGTCGTCGGTGCCCCAGCCCCATTCGGGATAAACAGCCCATAGCGGGATGTGGGCAAAGACGACGATTGGCGTCGAGGCGGTGACCGCCTTCAGATCATCGGCCAACCATGCCAACTGGTCGGCGCCGAGATTGCCCAGCCCGCCAGCCTTCAGGTTGACGACGTTGACCAGGCCGATGAAATGGACGCCGTTCTGGTCGAACGAATACCAGCCAGCGCCCTTGGTGCCCTTGCCGTAGCGGTCGAGATAGGCCTGGCCATTGCCGTCATCGATCAGGTCGTGCTCACCGGGCACATAATGCACGTCGAAGCCTGCGCCGCCGATGATCTGGGCAGCGTTGTCGAACTGCGCGGCTTTCGACAAATGGGTGATGTCGCCGGTGTGGATCATGAAAGCGGGCTTTTGCGGCAACGCCTGGATCTTGCCGATGGCCTCCTTCAGCGTGTCGATGGCGTGCGGGTTGGCAGCCTTGTCGAAGCCGATGTGGCTGTCGGAGATCTGGAGGAAAGTGAAGCCGGTGGCCAAGGCCTCGGCGGCTTGCGACGCACCGAGCAGGCTGAGCGAAACCGGCACGCCGGCCGAAATTGTCCACAGCACTCCCGTGCCGGCCCAGATCATGCATTCCAGTGCATGACGGCGGCTGATGCCGTCAGCTTTATTGTCGTGGTGGTGGGTCATACCGGTCTCCTGCACGCCGGAAATGGCGTCTGTTTGGGAGACCAATGGGCGGGGTGGTTTATTCCGCCCGAAGACTAAAAGTTCATTCACACTGCCGTGATGGCGCACTGGCCCGATGCGAAGCCGGCGCTGGAAGGCACTGGCTCGACCACGCTCTGGCGATGTCTAGTCCGGCCAGCGCAGCGCTCCGGCGGACTGCTTGCGAGCCGGTTTCATCGCATCCGCGGGCCGATCGGCAGCACTCAACACCGCCCGCAGGCGTTCGGCAACGATCTCCGCCTCGCCGGGATGGAGATTGCACGGATCAAGGAAGAAGTGACCGCGCTCGACCTCGTGGTTGCGCACGATCACGGGCGGCGAACCCGCCGCAAGCGCCGAGGCGAGGCCGGCGGCGGTGAAGCGGCTTTTGGGCGTAACAAACACCTGCAGGCGGTCGAGCGGATTGCTGGTCGGATCGGGAATGACATGCGCGACGATACCGGGCAGTCCTTGCAATGCGTCTTTCCACAGATGCAGTGCGGCTTCTTCCCGCTGGCGAATGCCGGCATGGTCGCGCCGCTCCCAGGCTTCCAGGGCCGCCATAGTGCCGGCAATGCTCTCCTTGCCGACCTTCATGGCGCGCGCAACGCCCCGGTTCTGGAGATAGGCGGCCCGTACCAGATCCTTGCGGCCGGCAACGATGCCGCTTGTCGGCCCTGAGAGAAATTTGTGCCCGCTGTAGACAACAATGTCGGCGCCGCGCGCCAGAAAGCCACGCAAATCGTATTCCGAGGCGGCGTCGACGATCACCGGTACGCCCTTGGCGTGGCAAATCTCGCAGAACTCCTCAAGCGAGAGCATGCCGTATTGCACGGTGTGGTGCGCAACGACGTAGAGGGCTGCCGCCGTCCGGTCCCGGATCGCCTCGGCAACATGATAATCCTGGGTGACGCTGACCGTGCCGGCAGGCACTGCCTTGGCTCCGGCAAGCCGGATCGACTGGTCGATCGGCGCGCCATAATTGACGATGTGACCAAGCTGAACGATGACCTCCGATTTGAGGCCCTCGGTGTCGTCCGGCAGCCGCTCGATCGCAAGAAGGCTGGTCCCGGTCATCGCGCCGGCAATCGCCATTGTTATGCCGCTGGCGCAGCATGCAGTGATGAAGCCGGCCTCGCCGCCGGTGAGGCGTGCAATCACAGTACTTGCGGCGCGCTGCAGATCGTCCATCTCGACCCATTGCGAGGCGATTTCCGACATTGCGGCAATCGCTTCTGGCACGATGATCGAAGCGCCGAGCGCCGTCATCGTACCGGAAACATTGATGATCGGGCGAAGGCCAAGCCGGTCGCGGATTGTCGTGTTGGAACGGTCAACGGCATAGGTCGTCATCTCTGTAGATCCTGTTTAAGATTTCAGGCGGCGATCTCGACGACCGCCTCGATTTCAACTGTGATGTTGCCCGGCAGCGAGCCGACACCGATCGCGGAACGGGCATGTCCGCCAAGCGTATCAAAGACGGCGGCGAAAAGATCGGAACAGCCGTTCACCACCTTGGGGTGCTCGCCGAATGTCGGCGTCGCATTGACAAAGCCAAGCAGCTTGACGACGCGCACGATGCGGCCGAGGTCGCCGGCCGCCGCATGCATGACGGCGAGCAGGTTCAGGCCGGTCAGACGCGCATGCCCGTAGGCCTCTTCAACGCTGACATCCTCTCCGACCTTGCCGGTGCAGAGCGCGCCATCGGCGCGCAACGGCCCCTGGCCGGAGAGGAAGATCAGCCGTCCGCTCTCGGCATAGGTGACGAAGTTGGCGATGGGCTTCGGCGGCTCGGGCAGTGTCAGGCCCAATTCCGCGAGCCGGATGTAAGGCGTCATAAAAGCTCCTTGCGACAGCTTTCGCCGTCCGATGTCAAAAATGCGAGGCGCGAAACCGCGCCAGGAAACTGCGAAGGCGTTCATTGTCGAACCCCGCCGCCAGAATCTCGGCGGGTGGTCCGACGGCACTGACGCCGCCATCCGCCATGAAAACGATGCGGCTCGATGCGTCGCGCGCAAAAGCCATTTCATGCGTGACCATCAGCATCGTCATGCCGTCTTCGGCGAGGCTGCGCACGACCTCGAGCACCTCGCCAACCAGTTCGGGGTCGAGCGCCGAGGTTATCTCGTCGAGAAGCAATATCTTCGGCTCCATCGCCACGGCGCGGGCGATGCCGACGCGCTGCTGCTGGCCGCCGGAAAGCTCGGCCGGCAGACTGTCGGCTTTGTGGGCGAGGCCTACGCGGCCGAGCCAGTGCTCGGCAATGGTGCGGGCCTCGGCATTGCTCTTGCCGCGCACCTTGCGCAGGCCAAGCATGATGTTGCCGGCCGCAGTCAAATGCGGAAACAGATTGAAGCTCTGGAACACCATTCCGGTCTCGGCTCGCATCGCCGCCAGGTCGCGCTCGCTGCGTCGCTGGCGTGTTCCCGTCCCGCGATAGCCGACTTCTTTGCCGTCGATACGGATCGAGCCGCTGTCGTAGCTCTCCAGGAAGTTGACGCAGCGCAGTAGCGTGGTCTTGCCGCTGCCGGAGGGGCCGATGATAGTCACGACCTCGCCGCGTGTCACTTGCAGGCTGACGGAGCGCAGGACCTCGACGGATCCAAAGGCTTTGGAAACCTCGGTGACATCGAGAAGTGCCGGATTCTGGTGCGAGGCGTTGGACATCGTGCTATTCCCGGATGAAGGAGAAACGCCGCTCCAGGCGCCGGCTGGCCAAGGAGAGGGCGTAGTTGACGGCGAAGTAGACGAGCGCACCGAGAATGTAGAGTGGCATCGCCTCATAGGTGCGGCCGATGACCTGGTTGATTGCCTGCATGAGGTCGGTGATGCCGAGCAGCGAGACCAGCGCGCTGCCCTTCACCGCGTCGGTGACGCCATTGATCCAGGGTGGCAGGAAGCGCCTGAACGCCTGCGGAAAAATGACGTAGGCCAGCCGCTGGCGAAAGGTCAGTCCGATCGCCATCGCCGCCTCGGACTGACCCTTGGGAATCGAGCCGACGGCGCCCCTGAGATACTCGACGACTTGCGCGGTCTTGAAGAGGGTGAGGGCGAACACGGCCGCCCAAAAGGATTCCAGATGCAGCCCCACCGCGGGCAGGCCGTAATAGACGAAGAAGATCAGCACCAGGATCGGAATGCCGCGTATGGTGTCGCTGAAGATGCGCACTGCCCAGCGCAGCGGAAAAGGACCATAGACAAGGCCGACGCCCATCAGCACGCCGGCGATGAGCGATAACACCACGACCAGCAGCGACACCCACAAGGTTACGGCAAATCCTTCGGCGAGGAACGGCAAGGCGTAGATGATCTGGCTCAGCATGTCAGCGCGCCGCCTTGAACCGGCGCTCGACGAGCCGCAGCGCGAAAAGCAGCGTGTAGCCGGTCAACAGGTACATTGCCGTCACCACCAGATAGACTTCGACAATGCGGAACGTGTTGAAGTTGATCCACTGGGCGCCATAGGTGAGTTCGGGTACCGAGATGACGGACGCCACGGACGTATCCTTGAAGAGCGATATGAATGTGTTGGAAAGCGCCGGCAGGGTTATGCGCAGCATCGTCGGCAGGCGCACATCGAGCAGCCTTTGCCATGGCGTCAGGCCGATTGCCTTGCCGGCGTCGAGCTGACCGCGCGGCACCGCCTCGAGCCCCGAGCGAAACACCTCGACCAGGTAGGCGCCGCTGTAGAGCGACAGCGTGGCAATGAATGAGGTTTGCGCGCTGTAGGCAATGTCGACCACCGTCGGCAAGCCGTAGAAGACCAGATAGACGAGCAGGATCAGCGGCACGTTGCGGATGAACTCGACATACCCCGCGATGATGGTCCGCACCGCACGTCCGGCCGACACGTACCAGACCGCCAGAACGAGCCCGATGACGATGCCGATCGCGATCGAGATGACGGCCAGTTCGAGGCTTAGCAGCAGTCCGCCCCAGAGCTTGTCGAAATGCCGCCAGATAAGGTTGAAGTTGAGAGTATAACCCATGCGTCCTCGTCATGGAGGGCTGTGATGAGAGAAGGCGGAAGGACGTTGTCCTTCCGCCTGCTTGCATCAAATGACCGGGAAACCGGGATGGCGCGCCGGCGGCTCCTGTCCGAAATAATCCTTGAACGCAGCGTCGTAGAGTGCCGTTTCATGGCCGAACATGGCGATGGTGAAGGTCTGGTTGACGAAGGTCAGCCAGTCGAGGTCGCCCTGCCGCAGCGCGGCACCATAAAGCATCGAGAACCAGCTCTTGCCGGCATCGAAGTACTTATCCGGATTGCGCGAGGCGAGCCAGCGCACCGTTGACAGATCGACCGCGGCGGCGTCGACGCGCTTCGATTCCAAGGCCTGCAGCACGTTGGCCTGCGTGTCTATCTGCATCACCTGCGACTCCGGCAGGACGATATGCACGTTAGCCTCGGCATCGACATTTTGCAGGATGGAAATCCGCGTCGCCGAACCGCCGGCAAGCAGCTTGTCGAAGGTCTTGTTTTCGGCGTTCGGAAGGGTCAGCAAGGCGATGCCTTCGACGTAGTAGGGTCGGGAGAAGTGGATCAGCTGCGAGCGCTGGGCGGTCATGGTCATGAACTGGATGGTGATGTCGACCTTGTTGGTGGTCACGTTCGGAATGCGCTGAGCCGGATCCTGCATGACGAATTCCACTTTGGTCGGATCGTCGAAAAGCCCCTTGGCGAGAATGCGACCCATGGTGATGTCCATGCCCACCAGTTCGCCGGCGTCGTTCTCGAAATGCCAGGGCGCATTGGTGCTGCCGGTCCCCACGATCACCTTGCCGCGCTCGAGGACGGTGCGCAGCAGGCTGTCGGGCGCTGCCTGGGCCGCCGCTTTCTGAACGTCGACCGCGGTAGCGGCGCTCATCACTCCGGCCGTTGCAAGCCCGGCCATTCCCAGTTTCAGAAATTCACGCCTTTTGGATGTGTCGTTCACGGCGACCTCCTTTCGTGTTGAGTTCCCCTTTGGACCAGCAGTACAGGCATCGGTTGCAACTGACGTCGTTGTCCCTTACAAGAGACGCCTGTACTCTGTACAAGACAGATTAACATCAGGGATCGATAATGCAAGATGGCAATGCCTTGGCCGCTCGACCGGACGCCGGTCTGGACGAAGACAAGAACTCGGGTTCTCGGGAGAAGGGCCTCAACCGGGTCCTCCAGATTCTGGAGTTTCTCCACACGACCCAGCGTGCGATCGGCATTGGCGACCTTGCCAGAGGGGTGAATGCACCGCGGTCGACGACCTATACGCTGGTGCGCTCGCTGGTCGACGCAGGCCTGCTGGAAATGGCCGGGGACGGCAATCGGGTCTATTTCGGAAAGAAGCTCTACCTCTACGGAATGGACTATGTGCGGGGCAACGACCTGCTCAGGCGAGGGCGCCAGGAAGTCGACCATCTGTCACGCGAGACCGGCGAGACCTCGGAGTTGTGCATGCTGCAAAGCGGCCGCTACACCATCGTCCATTCAAGCCCGGGAACGAGGCCATTCCGGATCAGCTCGGCGACCGGTCTGCAAATACCGCTCCCCTGGACAGCTTCCGGGCGACTGCTCCTCGCCGGCTTCGACAGGGCAGCGATTGAGGATATGGTCTCCGAGGACGATCTCGTGCTGCCGGACGGCCGCAGATTGCAGCTCGACGATTTCATAGACGACATCGCCGTCGCCAAGTCGGCCGGCTACTGCGTCACCTCCGGCCTTGTCGATGCCTACACGAAATGTCTGGCCGCACCGGTCTTTTCAGCGCCGGGCAGGGTCGAGGCGACGATGTGCCTGGTGGTTCCCATCGATACCTCGACCGAAAAGACCGATGACCTGATAGAGCTGTTGCTCGAGCGCGCCGCGCGGCTTTCGATCGCGGCATAGGCCGCCTTTCCAGCAGGCCAGCGCCGGCGTCCGTTCAAGCGATAATGTCTGGAATGATCTTGTCTTCCAGCGCCATCAGCCTGTCCTTAAGGAAGAGCTTCTTTTTCTTCATGCGCTGGATCTGCAGCGGGTCGCAATTCATGGCAATCATCGCATTGATTGCCGCGTCGAAATCGGCGTGTTCCTGCTTCAGCCGGGAATATTCGAGGCGGATATCTGCCTGTTCCTGATCGGACATTTTTACCGTCTGCACGTCTGCGGCGCCCAAACTATGGGCCTGATTGGGCGGGACCGGGTCTTCTTGCACCGGCGCGCAGCCCATATCACATTTCATATTGGCGTGGAATGCTACCACGCAGCATTCGACATCGGTGCGCGATGGTGGCACACTGTCATTATGCCGTCACAGAAGCGAGCCTGCGGTGGACGTGCCATGACGGCTGCAATCCGAGGAAATCATGAAAGGGAGAACCAATCATGTCTCTTGCATCCCATCTTGATGAGCTGCAGCGGAAACACGGCGACATCGAACGGGAAATCGACGATGCGATGACCCATCCGTCGGTAGACGACCTCGAAATCGTGAATCTCAAGCGGCGCAAGCTGGCGCTCAAGGACGAGATTGAAAAACTGAAGGCGAAACCGACGACCCACTGAAGCCCTTCCAGGACTAGAAGCGCCGCCCGGCGCGCGATCTTTCCGGTGGCATCGCTATGCTGCCGGAAACGCTCGCGGATTTGCGGCAAGCTGCCGTCTTGTTGTTTCCGATTTGCTGGGCCTGCGCGCCAGTCGCCATTGACAAGCCATCTTTGCTCCTCCACCTCATGCCCGGACCTTCAAGATTAAAGGCAGCCGGCATGACCGGATATTTTTCCTCACCCTTCCCGCGCCGCAGGTCGGTCGGTGTCGACGTCGGCGGCGTGATGGTCGGCGGCGGCGCCCCAGTCGTCGTCCAGTCGATGACCAACACCGACACGGCCGATGTCGACCAGACGGTCGCGCAAGTGGCGGCCCTGCATCGCGCCGGCTCCGAGATCGTGCGCATAACGGTCGATCGCGACGAAAGCGCTGCCGCCGTACCGGCCATCCGCGAGCGACTGGAGCGGCTCGGCATCGACGTGCCGCTGGTCGGCGATTTCCATTATATCGGCCACAAGCTCCTGGCCGATCATCCGGCCTGCGCCGCGGCCTTGGCCAAGTACCGCATCAACCCCGGCAATGTCGGTTTCAAGGACAAGAAGGACCGGCAGTTCGCGGCAATCGTCGAGATGGCGATCCGATACGACAAGCCGGTGCGCATCGGCGTCAACTGGGGTTCGCTCGACCAGGAGCTGCTGACCCGGCTGATGGATGACAACCAGGCCCAAGGCTTTCCGCTGACCGCGCAGGAAGTGACGCGCGAGGCAATCGTGCAATCGGCGATCCTGTCGGCCGAAATGGCCGAAGAGATCGGCCTTGCGCGCGAGAAAATCATCCTGTCGGCCAAGGTCAGCGGCGTGCAGGATCTGATCGCCGTCTACACCGAGCTTGCCACCCGATCCGACCATGCGCTGCACCTCGGCCTGACGGAGGCCGGCATGGGCTCGAAAGGCATCGTCGCCTCGTCCGCTGCCATGGGCATCCTGCTCCAGCAAGGCATCGGCGACACCATCCGCATCTCGCTGACGCCGGAGCCGAACGGCGACCGCACGCGCGAGGTGCAGGTGTCGCAGGAGCTGTTGCAGACCATGGGCTTCAGGCAGTTCGTGCCGATCGTCGCCGCCTGCCCTGGTTGCGGCCGCACGACCTCGACCGTGTTCCAGGAGCTTGCCCAGAACATCCAGGCCGACCTGCGCAAGAACATGCCGGTGTGGCGTGAACAATATCCCGGCGTCGAGAACCTCAAGGTCGCGGTGATGGGTTGCATCGTCAACGGTCCGGGCGAATCCAAACATGCCGATATCGGCATTTCGCTGCCCGGCACCGGCGAGATGCCGACCGCCCCGGTATTCGTCGACGGCAAGAAGGCGGCGACGCTGCGCGGCCCATCGATTGCCGCGGATTTCGAGAAGATGGTCGCCGACTATATCGAACGGCGGTTCGGGCAGCACGACAAAGCCGCGGCGGAGTAGTTGAATGCGGCGTTTGCTCGGCGCGGCGCTGGTTCTCATTTGCGGGCTGATCTGGGCGACAGCCGTTCAGGCCGATCCACCACGGCCCGCCAAAAAGAAGCTGATCGACCAGGTTTGCAACCTGATCGAGGCCCATGCCGACCGGAACGGGCTGCCCAGGGATTTCTTTGCCCGGCTGATCTGGAAGGAAAGCCGTTTCGATCCCAATGCGGTCAGCCCGGTCGGCGCCGAAGGCATTGCCCAGTTCATGCCGGGCACCGCCAGGATGCGCGGGCTCGCCAATTCCTTCGACATCGAACAGGCGATCCCGGCCTCGGCAAAGTACCTCGCCGAAATGAAATCCGGTTTCGGCAATCTGGGCCTCGCCGCAGCCGCCTACAACGCTGGCGAGACCCGGGTGTCGCGCTGGCTGAATTCCGGCGGCTTCTTGCCGATGGAGACCGAAAGCTACGTTCTGGACGTCATGGGCGAGCCGGCCGACAACTTCACCAATACCGCCTACGCCGGCGTCATCCGGCCGCTCGACAAGAAGGCGAGTTTCGCTGCCGCTTGCCGCGAGCTGCCGGTGATCATGTCCAGAACCGTGCCGATGTCGTCGATCAACATCAAGCCGTGGGGGGTGCAGGTGGCCGGCAATTTCCGCCGCGCCGCGGCGCTCAACCAGTGGCTGAGAGTGAAAAGCCGGTTCCCGGCACTGCTTGCCGGCCACGATCCGGTGGTCAGCCGGGTACGTACCCCGATCGGTAGGCGCGGCATCTATGCCGTGCGGATCGGCGCCGATAGCAGAGCCAAGGCCGACACGATCTGCGACAAGCTGCAAAGCGTGGGCGGCGCATGCATCGTGGTGCGCAATCGGTAAGCCATATGTCGGTGCGTTTCGCGCCATTGCTGCCATCTTGCTCCCCGTGGGCACTTCGTCCTCGACACGTGAATCATATTTTCGGTGAACCGTTAGGCAGGTCTTGCATCGTCGTCGATGCGGGGTAAGGTCCCCGCGATTTTTCGTGAAAGGGATCAGCATGGCCGGCTTCAAGACACTGGACGACATCGGCAATATCAGCGGCAAGCGTGTGCTGGTGCGTGTCGACCTCAACGTTCCCGTCACCGAGGGCAAGGTCACCGACGCCACCCGTATCGAGCGCATTGCGCCGACCATCGCCGAGCTCTCCGGCAAGGGCGCCAAGGTCATCATGCTTGCCCATTTCGGCCGGCCCAAGGATGGACCGGCGCCGGAATTCTCACTCGAGCCGATCGCTAAGGCGACGGCGGACGTGCTCGGGCGCCCGGTTGGCTTTGCCGCCGACTGCATCGGCGACAAGGCGGCGAGCGCCGTCGCCGCCATGGACAGCGGCGACGTACTGCTGCTCGAGAACACCCGCTTCTACAAAGCTGAGGAGAAGAACGACCCGATCTTCACCGAAAAGCTCGCCGCCAACGGCGACATCTTCGTCAACGACGCCTTCTCGGCTGCGCACCGCGCCCATTCATCGACCGAAGGGCTGGCGCATTTGCTTCCCGCCTTCGCCGGCCGCACCATGCAGGCTGAGCTCGACGCGCTGGAAAAGGGTCTCGGCAATCCGGTTCGCCCCGTTGTCGCCATCGTCGGCGGCGCCAAGGTCTCGACCAAGATCGACCTCTTGATGAACCTGGTGAAGAAGGTCGACGCGCTGGTCATCGGCGGCGGCATGGCCAACACGTTTCTCGCCGCGCGCGGCACCGATGTCGGGAAATCCTTGTGCGAGCATGACCTCGCCAACACCGCCAAGCAGATCATGATCGAGGCAGCCGAGGCCGGCTGCGCCATCATCCTGCCCGCCGACGGCGTCGTCGCCAGGGAATTCAAGGCGGGCGCCGCCAGCGAGACCGTCGCCATAGCAGACGTGCCGGCAGACGGCATGATCCTCGATGTCGGCGCGAAAACCGAGAAAACCATTGCCGAATGGATCGACCGTGCCGCGACGCTGGTCTGGAACGGACCGCTCGGCGCCTTCGAGATCGAGCCGTTCGACCATGCGACGGTTGCGACGGCCCGGCACGCGGGGGCGCGCACCAAGGCCGGCAAACTGATTTCCGTCGCCGGCGGCGGCGACACGGTAGCGGCACTCAACCATGCCGGCGTCGCCGACGATTTCACCTATGTCTCGACGGCCGGCGGCGCTTTCCTGGAATGGATGGAAGGCAAACCCTTGCCCGGCGTCGACGTCTTGAAGCGCTGAGCGCGGCCGCAACAGCAGCGCGAAGGAGTGCGCCCGCGACTTTCAATCGATTCGCGCTTGTTTGACGAAATGGTTCGACTTGAACCTGCGTTGCTCTGGTGGTCTGCTGGGCGCGGATCAATTCTTTCAGGAGAAGCACGATGAGCGAACGTCTCGAGGACATTGCCGCCGCGATGGTGGCCAATGGCAAGGGCCTGCTGGCTGCCGACGAGAGCTCCGGCACCATCAAGAAGCGCTTCGACGTCATCGGTGTCGAGTCGACCGCCGACAGCCGGCGCGACTATCGCGAGATGATGTTCCGCGCCAGCGAGGCGATGACCAAGTACATTTCCGGCGTCATCCTCTACGACGAGACCATTCACCAGAAGGCCGCCGACGGCACACCGCTGGTCGACATCATCAAGGCATCAGGCGCCATCCCCGGCATCAAGGTCGACGCCGGCGCCAAGCCGCTGGCCGGCTTTCCCGGCGACACCATCACCGAGGGCCTGGACGGCCTGCGCGAACGCCTTGCCGACTATTACAAGCTCGGCGCCCGCTTTGCCAAATGGCGCGCGGTGATCGACATCGATGTTGCCAAGGGCGTGCCTTCCGCTACCTCGATCGGCTCGAACGCCCATGCGCTCGCCCGTTACGCCGCGCTTTGCCAGGAGGCCGGCATCGTGCCGATCGTCGAGCCGGAGGTGCTGATGGACGGCGCCCACGACATCGACACCTGCTACGAGATCAGCAAGGCGACACTGACAAAGTTGTACACCGAGCTCTATGCGGCCCGCGTCGTTCTCGAAGGCACCATCCTGAAACCGAACATGGTCCTCGCCGGCAAGAAATCAGGCAAGGTCAGCAGCCCCGAAGAAGTCGCCGAAAAGACCATAAAACTGTTCCGCGAGACGATGCCGGCCGCGATCGGAGGCATTGCCTTCCTGTCAGGCGGACAATCGGACGAGCAAGCGACCGCCAATCTCAACGCCATCAACGCCATCGGCCCGCATCCGTGGAAGCTGACCTTCTCCTACGGCCGCGCCTTGCAGGCCGCTCCGCAGAAGGCCTGGAGCGGCAAGCCGGCAAACGTCGCCGCCGCGCAGGCCGCCTTCGCCCATCGCGCCCACATGAACCATCTGGCAGCGCTTGGACAATGGCAGCCGACGCTGGAGCAAGCCGCCTGACGGAATTCAGGTTGCGTTCCCTCCGACCCGGGCCATGTGCCCGGGTTTGTTTGAAAGCAGCAAGGTCTGCAATTTCCTGCTACTGAAAATGCAGCTCGGTGTCGGTATTCCTCGCTGCCGAACGTCCTCCGTGAAAAGAGGAGCAGACCGATGCCAAACAACAAGACCGTTTCGCAGGAAGAGTGGTTTCAGGCGCACAAGGCGCATCTGGCGCGCGAAAAGGAATTGACGCGCTTTCGCGACCGCGTCGCCGCCGAACGCCGCGAACTGCCGTGGCTGAAGATCCGCAAGGACTATGTCTTCGAGACCGAGCAAGGGCCAAAGAAACTGCCCGACCTGTTCGGCGGCAACAGCCAGCTGATCGTCTACCATTTCATGTTCGGGCCGGGCGCCGATTATCGTTGCGAGGGCTGCTCGTTCCTTGCCGACCACATTGACGGTGCCAACCAGCATCTCAGGCACCACGACGTCTCGCTCGTGGTGGTGGCGCGGGCGCCGCTGGCCGAGCTTCTGCCCTACAAGCAGCGCATGGGCTGGAAATTCGACTGGGTGTCGTCGTACGCTTCGGACTTCAACTTCGACATGCAGGTGTCATTCACCGACAAGCAGATCGCGGCCGGCGACACGACCTACAATTTCGAGCGGCGCGCGCGGCAATCGAAGGATCTTCCCGGCACCAGCGTGTTCTATCGCGACGAGAAAGGCGACATCTTCCTGACTTTTATCTCGCGCTCCAGAGGCGGCGATCCGCTGATCGGCGCCTATCACTATCTCGACCTGACGCCGAAGGGTCGCAACGAAACCGGTCCCCACCATAGCCTGGTGGACTGGGTGCGGCTGCACGACGAATATGCGGATACGCCCGAAATGCAGGACAGCTGCTGCCATTGACGACAGGCGGTCACCCAAGGTCTTTCGTCTTCGGCCCGACATGCGCTAAGTGCTGTTCGCTATGCCCTAAAAGGGACTTGCCATGCGGCGCTTTCCGACCCTTCTCACCTGGCTCGCCTTTCCGGTCTATGTCTGGCAAGGACTTGGCGTGCGTCGCCGCACCGCCCGCATGCTGCCGGCACAAGGTCCGGTCATGCACGAGATATCTGGCCTGGCGCCAGCAATCTCGGTTCTGGTGCTTGGCGATTCCTCCGCCGCCTCGGTAGGCATCGGCAATTCCGAAAACGGATTGGCCGCGCAACTGGCAGTTCTGATTGCGCAACGCACCGGCCGCACCGTGCGCTGGCGGGCGGCCGGCTTCAACTCGGCAACCTCTGGCCAGATCCGCGATCATGTGCTGCCCAATCTATCGGCCGATCCGTGGACGCATATCGTGCTGGCCATCGGTACCAACGACACCAAGAATTTTCATTCGGTACCGCGCTTCAAGCGCGAGTTTGGCGGCCTGCTCTACGCGCTGCGCGCCAAATGGCCGGAAGCGCGCGTCGTGTGGTCGCCGGTGCTGGAGTTCACCCGGGCTCCGGCAATGCCGCCGCTGCTCGGCAAGATCCTCGAAATCCGCGCCGTCGAAATGAACCGGATGGGCGAGCGCCTTTGCCTCGAACGCGGCGCCATACCGGCGCCCCGGCTGCCGATCACGGATGCCGATGCCGGCTTCGCATCGGATGGATTTCACGCTTCGGAAGCCGGCTACCGAGCCTGGGCGGAACATCTGGTCAGCCTGGTGCTCGCCAACGAACCGGGCGTCGCGTAGCGGGCCGCCCGCACTACGTCCAGTGCCCGAGCACCGCCGTAATCGAAATCGCCGCCATCGCCAGCAGCGCCAGCTTCCAGAAATCGCTGCGCCGCTTCAGCCCGGGCCAGCCGAGCGGCTTGATGAGCTGGATGACCATCATGAGGATGATGACGAGCGCGAGAAGTTTCGACATGCAGCCTTTGATCAGCATCGCGGCTGGCTGTCAAAGCGGCTCCGGGATCGCCGGCTTCCACTGCGGCAAGCCTCTTTTCAGCACTGCCTTGTCACTTCGATGGATAAATCGGAACGCCGGTCATGAGAGCCGCACCCTCCTGACAGACTGCTGTCAGCAGGGGTGTGCGATAGTGCCTGCATCGAAAGAGAGGAGACCAGCCATGAACGGTATTACCATTCTGCGTAGCGTGCAGCACTATGTCGGCAAGATCCGGACGATCCGCAATGAGATCCGCACCCAGCGATTCATGAACACCCTGCCGGCGGACATCCGCAAGGATATTGGTTGGCCGGACATGTATGGCGACCGCCGCAATGGCGGCAATTGAGGCAAGCTTTCTGCGTGGCGTTTGGATGCGACCTGGCGACGAGCTGAAATGGGCATGCTGAAGCCTCCTGACAGTATGGTGTCAGGAGGCTCGTGCCATAGTGCGATGGCCGCCGGAGCCGGATGGCCGAGAGGACGATCGATGAAAAGCTGGAACGACAGGCTGAACACGCCTGGCATCAACGGCATAAGACCGTCGCCACGCACCATCGGCGACGTCGTCGAAGGCCAGCCGATGCTGGTTCCTACAGCTCGCCAGGTCCATGCATTCATCCGCTCCATCCCCGAAGGCATGGACATGAATATCCGCGCTTTGCGCACCGCTCTCGCCATCGAGCACGATGCCGAGATGACATGTCCGGTCACCATCGGCTATCATCTGCGCACCGTCGCCGAGGCCGCCAACGAGGATCTTGAGCGTGGTATGGCGCTGGGCGACGTTGCGCCGTTCTGGCGGGTGGTCGACGCAAACACGCCGACAACGAGGAAATTGTCCTTCGGCGCGGCCTTCGTCGCCGCGCAGCGCAAGCGCGAAGGGCTGGAACGATAGACGCCGAGGGACCATACGATGCGCCGCGCCGACAGGCTCTTCCAGATCGTGCAGCATCTGCGTGGTGGTCGTCTGGTCACCGCTCAGAAGCTGGGCACGTGGCTCGAGGTTTCCGAGCGGACGATCTATCGCGACATCGCAGACCTGCAGTCGACCGGCGTGCCGATCGACGGCGAGGCCGGTGTCGGGTACATGATGAGGGAGGGTTTCGACCTTCCGCCGCTGATGTTCACGCGTGACGAGATCGTCGCGCTGGTCGCCGGCGCCCGCATGGTGCGCGCGTTTGGTGGCGCGGCCATGGCGCGAGCCGCCGACGAGGCGCTGGTCAAGATAGGCGCCGTGTTGCCCGACGCCGAAAAGGACCGCATCGCCCGTACCGAGATCCACACGCCGATGTGGGTGGTAAGCGATGCCGCCCGCGAAGCCATCGACCTGATCGAGCGGTCCATCGAGAAACGTCAGGTGCTGACCATCGACTATTCGGATGAGGCCGGCCGCAGCACCGCGCGCGACATCCGCCCGCTCGGCCTGTGGTTCTGGGGCAAGGTGTGGACCTTGGTCGCCTGGTGTGAGATGCGCGGCGATTTCCGCGCCTTCCGCATCGACCGCATCGCCTCGGTGGTCATCGCCGGCCGCACCTTCAAGCCGGAGCGCGGCAAGCAGCTCGCCGATTTCTATCGCGCGGTGGAGCGCAGCGAGGATTACGGCATGGCGCCGGACCGGGCGGCGCGAAGCTGACACGGAAGATCACAAAAAAGCCCGCTTGAAAGCGGTTTTGGATGCCAGACCTACTCCTCTTCGTCGGCGTCCTTGTCCTTCGACTTCAGCGCCGAAAGCTTGGCGAAGACGGCGTTGGCGTCAAGTTCGCGGTCCTCGTCCTTCGGCTTTTCGGGCGCCGGCACCAGCCGTTCGGTCAAGGCGGCCGGCAGCAGCGTATCGCCGACCGGCTGCGCCTGCTCGCGGCCGCGCGAGGCGCGGTTGATTTCCATATCGAGGTCGATCTGCGACGTCAGGCCGAGCGTCACCGGATCCATCGGCTGGAGATTGGCGGAGTTCCAGTGCTTTCTGTCGCGGATCTGGTCGATCGTCGACTTCGTTGTGCCGACAAGGCGGGCAATCTGCGCATCCTTGAGCTCGGGATGGTTGCGCACCAGCCAGAGGATGGCGTTGGGCCGGTCCTGGCGCTTCGACAGCGGCGTGTAGCGCGGACCCTTGCGTTTGGATTCCGGCACCCGCACCTTGGGATCGGAGAGCTTCAGCCGGTGGTTGGCGTCCTTCTCGGCGCGCGCGATCTCGTCGCGAGTGAGCTGGCCGGTCATGATCGGGTCCATGCCCTTGATGCCTTGCGCCGACTCGCCGTCGGCGATCGCCTTGACCTCAAGCGGATGCAGTCCGCAGAACTGCGCGATCTGCTCGAAGGAAAGCGCTGTGTTGTCAACCAGCCAGACGGCGGTCGCCTTTGGCATCAGCAGCGTATTGGCCATTACAAAAATCCTTCTCGTTCGCCCGCGTTCCCGCGCGGGCGGTGGTTTAGAGCCACCAAAATGGGAAAATCGCGGTCTATATAACCGCTCGCTCGCCGTTTCGCAATGTTTTTGGCAGGCGCGCGTCAAGGACGGCACGGCAGCGCGACCAGCAGACCGCGAAGGTCGGCAGATGACGCCATACAGTCGAAAGCTTCAAAAAGACAAAGCCCGCCAGACCAAGGTCGGGCGGGCTCGGAACCGGCGACGGAAATCCGTCTGCTGCGGCTCTGGCTTCTAAAGCTTGATCCCGAACCGCGGCTCGGCGTTGCCGAAAAGCAGCGCCCGGTCTTCGAGCGGGATCGTGCTCGAGATCAAAGCCCTTTGCGGGCGATTCTCTCGATGTCGCCGCGGTTGATGCCGAGGTCGTTGAGCTGACGAGCATTCAGCCGGTTCAGTTCGCGCACGGTTTCGTTGTACATGCGCCAGTTACGGAAAGCGCGGATCGGGTTCATGATAGTCCTCCATCGTTTTGATGCCGCGTAAATAGGCATCGGCGATGAAAAATTGAACAGACGCTTTTGCATGGCCGCAATGCGTTTGTTGCATTGCACCATTAAGCTTTCGTTCAGCCTGTTTGCGGGCCGTCAGGCGACATCGAGCACAATCTTGCCGATGTGCTCACCCTCCTCCATCCGCTCATGCGCCCGCCACGCTTCCTTGAGCGGGAAGATCGTATCCATCACCGGCGCAACCTTGCGCGTGCCGAGCAGCGGCCAAACCTGCGCCTCCAGCGCAGCCGCAACTGCCGCCTTGAACTCCACGGTGCGTGGCCTGAGCAGCGATCCTGTGTGCACGAGCCGCTTGGCCATGATCTTGAAGAAATCGGCGCTCGCCACCGTCCCGCCCTGCGTCGCGATCTGGACGATGCGGCCTTCCATGGCTGCAGCCTCATAGTTTCGCGCCACATAGTCGCCGCCGACCATGTCGAGGATGACATTGGCACCCTTGCCGCCGGTTGCCTCCTTGACTGCGGCGACGAAGTCCTCCTCGCGGTAGTTGATCGCCCGGTCGGCGCCGAGCTTGAGGCAGGCGTCGCATTTCTCCTTGTTGCCGGCGGTGGTGACGACATAGGCGCCGAAAGCGGCAGCAAGCTGGATCGCCGTGGTGCCGATACCCGACGAGCCGCCATGCACGAGCAGGGTCTCGCCGCTCTTCAGGCCGCCGCGCTCGAAGACATTGTGCCAAACAGTGAAGTAGTTTTCCGGCAGCGCCGCCGCTTCGGTGTAGGTAAAGCCGGCGGGCAGCGGCAGCACGCTGCCGGCGTGCACTCTGACATATTCGGCATAGCCGCCGCCCGCCGTCAGCGCACAGACCCGGTCGCCGACGCGCCAGCGCGATATCTCGTCACCAAGGGCAGCGACTTCGCCTGCTGCTTCCAGGCCCGGCAGATCCGACGCTCCCGGCGGTGGCGGATAGGCGCCCTTGCGCTGTTGCACGTCCGGCCGGTTGACGCCGGCGGCCCGCACCCGGATCAGGATCTCGCCGGGACCGGGAACCGGTACGTCGCGGGTTTCCGGTTTCAGCACCCGCGGCCCGCCCGGTTCCGATATGGCGATCGCCATCATCTTCGCCGGAATTTTCTGTGCGTTCGCCATGAATTTTCCCGTCGTGCTCCGCCGGTTTCTCGTGCCAGCTCTTGCCCGCCATTTGCATCCATACCCTTGCCCTATGTATGCTCATTGGCAAATCAGGCAAATGGGCAATCACGGAGGAGCGACGATGGCGATCTTCGACGACGAACCCAAGAAGAAAGCGCGCCCGCACGAGATCGGGCAGGATCTGTCGCTGCTTTCCGTCGACGAATTGTCCGAACGGATCGGCATCCTGCGCGACGAGATCGCCCGGCTGGAAGCCGAGCTCAAGACCAAGGGCTCGACCAAGTCGGCGGCAGAGGCGCTGTTTCGCCGCGGGTAGTTACTGCGGGTAATGCCAAAAGCTCGGGCACGCCCCGAAAAGCCCGAATGCCGCTGTCTGCAGACTTGTGCCCTAAACCCCAGCCGGATTGAAAAATGTTCGCAAGCTACAGACCGATCCTCTCGCTGCTGCGCGGCACCGCGTTCCTGTTGGCGGCATCCGGACTGCACGGTCTGCTGTTGCCGCTGCGCGGCCAGGTGGAGGGCTTCTCGACGGCATCGCTCGGCCTGATGGGCACGGCTTGGGCCGGCGGCTTCGTCACCGGCTGCTTCTTTGCGCCACGCATCGTGCGCCGCGCCGGTCATGTCAGGGCTTTCGGCGCCTTTGCCGCATCGGGAGCGATCGTCGCACTGCTCACCGGCCTGATCATCGACGAATATACCTGGATCCTGCTGCGCGCCTTCACCGGCTTCACCATGGCCGGCGCCTTCATGGTCATCGAAAGCTGGCTCAACGAGAAGGCCACCAACGAAAACCGCGGCACCGTCTTCGGCCTCTACATGATGGTCACCTATGCCTCGATCATGGGCGGTCAGATGATCGTTGCCGGCGGCGATGTGAGATCGGCGTCGCTGTTCATGATCACCGGCATTCTGTTCTGCCTGTCGCTGATCCCGACGGCGGTCTCGACGGCGTCTCACCCCAAGCCGCTGCAGGACGTGTCGCTTGACGTCAAGGGGCTCTACGTCAATTCGCCGGTGTCGGCGATCGCTTGCGTGCTGATCGGCATCGCCAACGGCGCCTGGGGTACACTTGGTGCCGTCTATGGAGCGCGCATCGGCATCTCGACAGCCGAGATCGCGCTGATGATGAGCCTCGTGGTCATCGCTGGTGCCGCCATGCAGCTTCCGGCCGGGCGGCTCTCCGACACGACGGACCGTCGTTTCGTGCTGGCGGGCGCGGCCTTCGGTGCTGCGCTGTTTGCCATCGCCATCTTCCTGTTCGAACCGCGCTCCGGCATCTTCGTCATCGTCTGCACCGCCGCCTACGGCGCCTTCGCCTACACGCTCTATTCGATCGCGGTGGCGCATGCCAATGACCATGCGCGATCGGAGGACTTCGTCAAAGTGTCGGGCGGCCTGCTGCTGCTTTATGGCTTCGGCACGATGATCGGTCCGCTGGTGGCCGCCGGCCTGATGGGCTGGATGCGCCCTGAGGGGCTGTTCCTGGCCACTGCGCTCGCGCATCTCAGCCTGGCTGGCTATACGCTGCTGCGCATCAGCCGTCGCGCGCCGGTGCCGATCGAAGGCCGCGATGCCTTCAAGACCCAGCCCGCCGATCGCTCGGTGACGCCGGAAGCGTTGCGGCTCGACCCGCGCAGAAAAGCTGAAGCCGACAGTTGAGATTCGAGGCGCTTTGCCCCACAAATAAGGCATGATGCTTTCCGACGCCTTCATGGCGATTGCCGATCCCAACCGGCGCCATCTCTTGGAAGAGCTCCGGCGCGGACCGAAGACCGTCAACGAATTGGCATCCGGCTTGCCGGTGTCCCGCCCGGCCGTTTCGCAGCACCTGAAGGTGCTGCTTGATGCGGGGTTGGTCAACGCCAAGCCGGAAGGCACCAGGCGCGTCTATACGGTCAGCAATGCCGGCTTCCTGAAGCTCAACATCTGGCTTGACCAGTTCTGGGATGCGGAGCAGCTCGGTTCACCCGGAAGCTGAGGGGCATCGTCAGCGCGTCGAGCAACTATGCAGCATCGGGCCTAGAGCAATTCCAGGAAAAGTGTGAAACGGTTTTCCGTACGGAATTGCGCAAAAACAAAGAGATAGAGCGGTTCGGCGTTTCCGTGAAACGATGAACCACTCTAGCCATTGTTGTAGGGGAAGAGCTTGAAATACGGCTGCGCTTCCTCGATCACACGGGCAACCGAGGGGCGTTGCAGCAACCGGTCGTGATAGCGCCTGACCGCAGGATATTCGTCTCCGAACGGCTCGACCTTGTTGGCGTAGAACAGCGCGGGGGCGGCAGCGCAGTCGGCCATGGTGAAGCTCGCACCCACCGCCCATGTCCTCGACTGCATGTCCTGTTCAATGATGGCGTAGGAGCTGCGCAGCTGGGCGCGGGCCTGCTCGACGCCGAACGGATCGGTCTTGCCCTCCGGCCGCAGCCGGTCGCCAACGATCTTCTGCATCGGTTCCTGGACGTAGAAGTCATAGAAGCGGTCGGCAAGCCGGGTCTGACGGGCGAGATCGAGATCGCCGGGGATCAGCTCGACCGGTCCGGGATAATACGCGTTGAGATATTCGATGACGATCGTCGATTCCGGCACGGTCCGGTCCAGCGCCTCATCGCGCAGCACCGGCATCTTGCCGGCCGGCCACAATTTCAGGAACGCCGCGCGCGACTGTTCGTTGCCGAGATCGACGACGACCGATGTGAATGGCGTGCCGTTCTCATAGAGCGCGATCAGCGGTTTCCAGCAGAAGGAGGCCAGCGGATGAAGATGCATCGTCAGGGACATTTTTGCTCCTATCTTTGGTGCTTCGTCTCGCGGGCATCCGGTGTCAAGGTTCGGCCCGCTGCTACGTGGCCCGGCTGTGGGCGACGATCGCATCGATGATCGCGGCCCAATCGTCGGGATGCAGCTCGTGGCCGCCGCCCTCGATCCGGACCAGTCTTGCACCGGCGACCGCGTCGGCAAGAGCGGCGCCATGCTCGGCTGGAAAGATCGGATCGTCGGTGCCGTGGATAACGAGGAGCGGAATCTTCATCTCGTGCAGCCGCCCCGTCCAGTCCTCGCCGCTCCGATCTTCGCCGCCCTTGAGCATGAAGTGATTGGTCGCGCTGAGAAAGCCGCCGGACCGGTCGTAGTCCTGTTCCACGAACGCTCTCGTCCGCGCCTCATCGAACGGATGCGCGGTGCCGGCGAGCGCACGCGCGTTTTTGACCATGAAATCGACCGCTTGGCCACGGTCAGACCAGTCGACCTTGGCGCCTTCGGCCGAATGTTTCCTATAGGCCTCGGTGGTTCCGGGCAAATGCGACGTATCGATGCCCAGGGGCGAGCTGCTGATCACCGTCAGCGAATTGACACGCGGCGGGTATTTCAACGCAACGAGCTGCGCGATCATACCGCCCATCGACATGCCGACCACGTGCGCCTTTCGGATTCCCTGGTCGTCAAGGACGCGGACGGCATCGTCCACCATGTCGTCGAATGTATAAGGCGGCTCGCCCGGCGCGTATTTGGTCGAACGGCCGGTATCGCGATTGTCATAGCGGATCACGAAGCGACCCTCGCCGGCCAGCTTCCGGCAAAACGCTTCGGGCCACCAAAGCATGGAAGCCATCGCGCCCATGATCAACAACACCGCCGGATGGGCCGGATCGCCGAACGTCTGGGATACGATTTCGGGGTGTTCGGCGTTTCTCATGACTTTCCTCCTTGGGCTGCAAATCCGATTGCAAGTTGCAATCAGTTGCACGATATTAAAACCGATACGATAGTGCAACCGGTTTTTGGAGATTCGCATGAACATCGATCGTCGGTCCGGATGCCCCATCAACCTGTCGCTCGAAGTGTTCGGTGACCGGTGGAGCCTGATCATCCTTCGCGACATCATCTTCGGCGGCAGACGCCACTTTCGCGAACTGCTCAACGGCTCGATGGAGGGCATCGCCTCCAACATCCTCGCCGACCGGCTGAAGCGGCTGATGGAGCTCGGCATGCTGACCAAGGCGGACGATCCCTCCCACAAGCAAAAGGCGATCTACAGCCTGACCGAAATGGCGATTACGCTGGTGCCGATCCTGGCGCATCTCGGCGCCTGGGGCCGCGTCTGGCTGCCGGTCAGCGAAGAGCTCTCTATCCGTGCCGAGCTTCTGGAAAAAGGCGGCCCGCCGATGTGGGATAAGTTCATGAACGAGTTGCGCCACGAGCATCTGGGTGCGTCTCCCGCCCCATCTGGACCCACCGTCCGCGCGACTTTGCAGGCCGGATACGATGCGGTAGTCGCCCGCAAGGCGGAGCGAGTCGGCTGCGATCCGGCGCCATGACCAACTTATTTTCCCAATTGCGGGCTGGCTCTGCTATCAAGGGACTGAAGATAATTTACGGATTGGATAACGCTCTTGGTCGAGAACTCTAAGGACACTGCCCGTGCGCGGGCCGATTTGCGTTTCAAGAAACAGGAAGAGGCAGCCACGGTTCGCCAGAAGGCGATGGCGGAATATGTCGCCGAGAGCGACGCTCGCCAAGCCAAGACCAACAAGCTGCGGGCGCTGCGCCTCGCCAAGGAAGCGGAAGACCTGGCCAATGCGCCTCCGGCCCCGGTGAAGAAGCCTCGCGCCAAGAAGAAATAGGCCGGCGCTCCCAGAATGCATGCTTCCTTTCGCACGCGAAACAGTTCACTCGGAGTCTGTTCTGCCGGTTGATAACTGGCGCGTTTAGGAGACGGCCATGACCGCACTGACGCTCGACAAAGCCCTTGAAATCATCGCCGCCGCCTTTGCCAAGGGTGCCGAGCTCAAGCTCAGGCCGCTTGGCGTCTCGGTGCTCGACGCCGGCGCCCATCTGGTCGCGTTCCAGCGTCAGGACGGCGCCTCTTTCCTGCGTCCGCAAATGTCGGCCGGCAAGGCCTATGGCGCGCTCGCTATCGGCATGGGCTCGCGCCGGGTGGAAGCTTTCGCCAAGGAGCGCCCGCATCTGATCGCCGGCGTCTCCGACGTGTCGGGCGGGCGCGTCCTGCCGGTCGTCGGCGGCGTGCTGATCCGCGACAACGCCGGCACGATCATCGGCGCCATCGGTATTTCCGGCGACACGTCCGACAATGATGAAACGGCAGCCATCGCCGGCGTCGAGGCGGCTGGCTTCACCGCTGACCCGGGCTGAGTCGGGATCCTTAACTCATATTGATGTCGCGGGTGGCCGACCGCATCGACACCGAAAAGCCGGCCAGCACGTCGATCAGCGCTATGACCATCAGTGTGAAGAAAACGGAATGGGCGGCGCCCTTCACCAGCAGGAACTCGACCAGATAGGCCACAAAGACGAAGGTCGACAAAAGATGGTCCATGATCGAGGCATTTGTCGTGCGCGTCGACTTCACCACTTCGACGAACAAGAAGATCAGTGCGATCAGCACGATGAGGTCGCCGAGGGTCATCGAGAACACGCCACCCGACATCATCCGGACCGAAAACATTTCGGTGGCCCACGGATCGTCGCCGCTGCCGAATATTCCCAGAAGCCCGAGATTGTAGAGGATGAAAGGCACGATCAGCAGCGGGATGGCACCGAACATGTGGCGGCTCCGGTTGGACTGATCTTTGTAGAGTGCGCCCGGCGTTCGCCGTCAAGAATTTTCGTGCGGCCGATAAACACGGACAAAGACGGCGTGAAACAACAATGTCAGGCCCGGCTGATACGATCAGTTGTCGCAAACGCAAAAAGACCGGCCAATGGCCGGTCGTTTCGCAACCCATAAACCGTCGAAAGCTCTCTCAGCTTTCCTTCGGCTCCAGAACCTGGCGACCGCGATACATGCCGGTCTTCAGGTCGATATGGTGCGGACGGCGCATCTCGCCGGAGTTCTTGTCCTCGACATAGGTCGGGGCCTTCAGTGCGTCGGCAGAACGGCGCATGCCGCGCTTCGACGGAGAGGTTTTTCGTTTCGGAACGGCCATGGATATGCTCCACTACATGGTCAAAACGCCCCGGCGGCCCTCGTGAAAGGGCCACATCAGGGGCCGGAATCTGAGAAAGTCGGGTGCCTATACACGCCCGACGGCGTTTTGGCCAGCGTCGCCGTGTTTTTTTTTGACACTATCGCAGGCAACCGACATAGGCGCCGGCGCGGCCGGCGCGCCGTTCGATCAACGCGGCAAGCCGCCTCAGTCCCGGCCCGGGCTTCGCCGGATTGCGCACGATCGGATTCGGCAAGGTGACGGCAAGCAGCGCTGCCTGCCGGCGCGACAGCTGTTTTGCCGAGACGCCGAAATGATGCTGGGCGGCGGCCTCGATGCCGTAGATGCCCGGTCCCCATTCGGCGATGTTGAGGTAGATCTCCATGATCCGCCGTTTCGACAGCACCGCATCGAAATAGACGGCCAGCGGCAGTTCCACGACCTTACGGACCGAGCCCAACGGCCGCGACCATAGATAAAGATTCTTTACCGTCTGCATGGTGATGGTCGAGGCGCCACGTGTCATCTCGCCGGCGAGCGCATCGTCGACGACGCCGCGCAACTCGCCCAGATCGACGCCGCGATGGAAACAGAACTGCCCGTCCTCCGACATGATGACCGAATATGCCAGCACCGGCGCGACATCGTCGATGGAAACCCAGCGCCGATCGTAGCCAGAAAACGTCGCCAGGTCCTTCAGCATCAATGTCGACACCGGATGCACGAATGTCGGCAGGTACAGGAAGGTCAGCACCACCGGCACCAGCGCCAGCACGACCGCGACGGCGATGCCGCGCCGGACCCAGCGTTGAAGACCGATGCGGCTGCCGCGTCTCGGTCTCGCCATGTCCAACCCTTCGGTTTCGTGATCGACGATCGGTTCCGCCAAGCCACCCAGTCCGCGCTACTCCCTGCCCCCGGCATAATGGCGCTTGGCTTCTTGCGCAACGTCTGAGTGTCGGCTACCGCTCCCGACCATGACGAAAGACGACCAAATGGCGTTCGAAGCTGCACTTATTGCCCGGGCAGTTCCGCTCGAGGCGCTGCTGAGGCGGTTGCTCGACGGACGGACGCTTTCGGGCGAGGTCGCGCGGCCCGAACGCCTGATGGCGGCAATGCGACATGGCGTGCTGAACGGCGGCAAACGACTGCGTCCCTTCCTGGTCATGGAAAGTGCTGCACTGTTTTCAGCCGACGGCGAGGCGGCGCTGCGCGTCGCGGCGGCGCTCGAATGCGTGCACTGCTATTCGCTCATCCATGACGATCTGCCGGCCATGGACGACGACGATTTGCGCCGCGGCCAGCCGACCGTGCACAGGGCTTTCGATGAGGCGACCGCCATTCTTGCGGGCGACGCCTTGCTGACACTTGCCTTCGACATCCTTGCCGACGAGGCGACAATGCTGCCGGCCGAGCGCAGGGCAACGCTGGTGCTGGCACTGGCCCGCGCCGCCGGGGCGGGAAGCATGGTCGGCGGCCAGATGCTCGATCTCGAAGCCGAACAAAGCCGGCCGGACGAGGCCGGCATCATCCGGCTTCAGGCGATGAAAACCGGTGCGCTGATCCGCTTTGCCTGCGAAGCGGGCGCTATCCTTGCCGGCGCGCCGTCGGGCGACCGCGAAAGGCTGGCCGAGTTCGGCTCGGCGATCGGGCTTGCCTTTCAGCTTGCCGACGATCTGCTCGACCTGACCGCCGACGCGCATCAGATGGGCAAGGCGACCGGCAAGGATGCCGCGGCCGGCAAGGCGACGCTGGTCGCGCTGCACGGACCGGACTGGGCGCGGGGCCAGCTCCATGGCCTCGTTGACCAGGCTCATGCGTTGCTCGAACCTTTTGGCGAGCAGGCTGCGCTTCTGAAACAAGCGGCGCAGTTCGTAGCGGCCCGCAACAATTAAGCGCGCCCCTATGGCGCGCCGGAGAATTGGCGACTGATCGGCCGGACGCCCTCGCAACCGGCCGATCGGGATCATTTCCGGCGATGTCGGACCACATGGACCCGCCACACCAGTTGCCGAGCCATTCTTCAGCCTCGCGGCAGGGTTCCGCGGCTCGGGTGGACAGCGGTCAGCCTTCGCCAGTTGTCTTTTCCACCACGGGCTGCGGAACCGGTTCCATCTCGGCCGCCGCCTCGACCGCCTGCGCCTCGGCCGGCTTGCGCCGGTTGCGGATGATGGCGGCGATGCGATCGCGGATTTCGCCGGCGCTGAGGAACACCGGAACGCGCGCCACCGGCGCGGTCGGCTCAAAGGACAGGCCAAGGCCGGTGATCCTGCCCTTGTCGTCGACGTCGCGGACGATCAGCTCGATCGGACCGAGCAGCACGCGGTCGGCGTATTCGGCGTGGCCGCCGAGCCGCGTAGTGACCAGGTCGCCAATGCTGAGCTTGCGTTCCGCTTCGGTCAGGCCCGGCGCGTAGGCGGTCTCCAGTTCCTCGGCGGGGCGTGACGGATCGACGGCGAAGGCCCCGAAGAAATCCGCGTCCTCGGGATCGACCACGGCACGGCTGGCGAACAGCTTGTCGAGCAGGCGCGGATAGCGGTCCGGCACGAAGATGTAGACATGGTCGCCGGCCGCGAGCCGGCCCATATCCTGGAAGCGCATCGAGCGTCCGTCGCGCAGCACCAGCGACGGCCGCGCCCAGCGCGGAATGCGTTCGCCGCGCGCCACCGGGCTGCCAGGTGCCACGCGGTAGGCGAGAAGCTCATGATGGGCGGAGCCCGGCAGTTCCAATTCGACCTTGTCGAGCGGTCCCAGGCGGGCCGGCACGATAAGGCCGAGACGGCGCGCCAGCGGCCCGACGGTCCATCCCTGGATGATCAGCGAGACCAGCACGATGATGAAGGCAGTGTTGAAGATGAGGCGGCCGTTCTCAAGACCGCCGAGCAGCGGCGTGATGGCAAGCAGGATCGACACGGCACCACGCAGGCCAACCCACGAGACGAAGGCGACTTCCGGGCGTGGCAGACGGAACGGCACCAGGCAGAGCCAGACGGCGATTGGCCGTGCCACAAATACCAGGAACAGGCCGAGCAGCACTGCCGGCACCAGGATCGCCGGAAATTGCGAAGGCGTCGCGAACAGGCCGAGGATCAGGAACATGATGATCTGCGCCAGCCACGACATGCCGTCCTGGAAGCGCTTGAGGATGGTGACGGCCCGGATATCGGAATTGCCGGCAATCAGGCCTGCGAGATAGACCGCCAGAAAGCCGGAGCCGCCGACGGCACCGGCGGCAGCGAACACCATAAGCGACAGCGTCAGCACGAAGATCGGCAGCAGGCCGTGATCGAGATTGAGGCGATCGACAAGGCGCACGATGGCCATGCCGCCGAGAATGCCGATGACCGCGCCGAGCCCCATGTTGACAAGGAAGCCGACGGCAAGATCGGTGACCAGCACCTTGGCCTCGGGGTGGGTATTGGCGGCGATGACCTCGACCAGCGTGATGGTCAGGAAGATGGCGATCGGGTCATTTGTGCCGGATTCCACCTCGAGCGTGGACCGCACGCGCTCGCGCAAATTGATCTCGCCGGCGCGCAGCAGGAAGAACACCGCCGCGGCGTCGGTCGAGGCGACGGCGGCACCGAGCAGGAAGGATTCCAGCCAGGTCAGGTCGAGCAGATAATAGGCGGCGGCGCCGAAGAGCCCGGTGGTCAAAAGGACGCCGAATGTGGCCAGCGACAGCGCCGGCCCGGCCGCCTGCCGCAAGGCGTTGAGCGGCGTGCCGAAGCCGGAATCGAAAAGGATGACCGCCAGCGCCAATGAGCCGGCAAAATAAGCAACTCGGGCATTGTCGAAATGAATGCCGAGACCGTCGGTTCCGGTGGCGAGGCCGATGCAGAGAAACAGCAGCAGGAGAGGGGCGCCGAAACGGAAGGCGATCAGGCTTGAAAACGCGGCGGCAACGACAAGTGCTGCGCCAACGAGCGTCACAAGATAGATACCATGCTCCATTCGTTGGTCGCCCCTAGTCGATATGCTCCGGCATCACGGGAGAGTGGGGCGAAGACATGGCCGCTGCAAGGCAGCAGCGTGGCTTTTTGCCCCACGCTGCCGATCGTCGAAAGTTTTGGCACCCCCGAGCAGCGGAGCGTGCCTCGGCGGTTCGTGCTGCAATGAAAAACGCCCGGACTGAGCCGGGCGTCTCCAGGTCGAGAAGCTGGCTCTCCGATCAGGCGATGGTCTTGCCGAAGGCGACGGCGGTATCGCCCATGCGGTTGGAAAAGCCCCACTCATTGTCGTACCACGACAGCACCGAAACGAAGTTGCCGTCCATGACCTTGGTCTGGTCGAGCGCCACGATCGAGGAATGCGGATCATGGTTGAAGTCGATCGAAACATTGGGGTGACGGGTAACGGCGAGGATGCCCTTCAGCTTGCCGTTCGAGGCGGCGATCACCGCGTCATTGATCTCCTGGACGGTGGTCGGCCGCTTGGCGATGAACTTGAAATCGACGAGCGAGACGTTCGGGGTCGGCACCCGGATGGAGATGCCGTCGAGCTTGCCCTTGAGTTCGGGCAGTACCAGGCCGATGGCCTTGGCAGCACCGGTCGAGGTCGGAATCTGCGACAGCGCGGCGGCGCGGGCGCGGTAGAGGTCCTTGTGCATGGTGTCCAGCGTCGGCTGGTCGCCGGTGTAGGAATGGATCGTCGTCATCATGCCCTTCTCGATGCCGACCGCCTCATTCAGCACGGCCGCCAGCGGCGCCAGGCAGTTGGTGGTGCAGGAGGCGTTCGAGATGACGATGTGGTCCTTGGTCAGCTTGTCGTGATTGATGCCATAGACGACGGTGAGATCGGCGCCCTCTGCCGGAGCGGAGACGAGAACGCGCTTGGCACCGGCGGTCAGATGGGCGACGGCCTTGTCGCGGGCGGTGAAGATGCCGGTGCATTCGAGCGCGATGTCGATGCCAAGCTCCTTCCAGGGCAGTTGTGTCGGATCCTTGATCGCGGTGACCTTGAATTTTTCCTTGCCGACGATGATCTGGTCGCCGTCAACCGTCACCTCGTGCGGAAAGCGGCCATGCACGCTGTCGAAGCGCAGCAGATGCGCGTTGGTCTCGACCGGGCCGAGATCGTTGACCGCGACGACGTCGATATCCTTGCGGCCGGATTCATGGATGGCGCGCAGGATGTTGCGGCCGATGCGGCCGAATCCGTTGATGGCAACTCTGACGGTCATTGTTCTCTCCCTGGGAGTTGGAGGCCGAAGATCAAGTCCGCAGCTTCATAACGGCGGACGGGCAAAGAATCCAGCCGCCGAGGCGTGGATTTAAATCGATTAGTGCTCCACCGCCCGGCAAAACCGCTATGCCAGCCTTTGCCGGGCGGGGCTCACTTTCATTTGCCATGCAGACGGGCTTCCGCCGCCTTCACCGTTGCCTCGGCTGTGATGCCGAAATGCGGGTAGAGCTGTTCGATGGTGCCGGAGGCGCCGAAGCCGGTCATGCCGACAAAGATGCCGTCGGTGCCGATGAAGTGATCCCAGCCCTGACGGATGCCGGCTTCGACGGCAATCTTGAGCGGCGCATTGCCGATCGTCCTGCTGCGATAGTCGGCGCTCTGCTTGTCGAACAATTCGAAGCACGGCACCGAGACGACGCGGGTCGCGTGGCCGTGCTTTTCCAAGGCCTCGCGGGCGGCCAGCGCGATCTCGACCTCGGAGCCCGAAGCGAAGATCGTCACCGCCGCCTCGCCACTGGCGGCGGCAAGTTCATAGGCGCCGCGGCTGGAGAGGTTTTCCGCAACGAAGTCGTTGCGTACCGTCGGCAGGTTCTGCCGGGTCAGCGCCAATGTCGAAGGCGTCTTTTCCGACTCAATGGCCAACTGCCAGCATTCCGCGGTTTCCACCGCGTCGGCCGGGCGGAAGACATTGTGGTTCGGAATGGCGCGAAGTGCTGCCAGATGCTCGACCGGCTGATGGGTCGGGCCGTCTTCGCCAAGGCCGATGGAATCATGGGTCATGACGAAGATCGAGCGGATGCCCATCAGCGAAGCAAGCCGCATCGCCGGACGGGCATAATCGGAAAAGCACATGAAAGTGCCGCCATAGGCGATAATGCCGCCATGCAATGTCAGCCCGTTGAGCGCGGCCGCCATGCCGTGCTCGCGAACGCCGTAATGAACGTAGCGCTGGCCGTAATCGTCGGCGGTGATGTTCTTGGTCTGGCTGGTCTTGGTGTTGTTGGAGCCGGTCAAATCGGCCGAGCCGCCGATGGTTTCGGGCACGGCGCCGTTGATGACCTCCAGCGCCATTTCCGACGACTTACGGGTGGCGACCTTCGGCTTGTCGGCGGCGAGCTTTTTCTTGTAATCGCCAATGACGGCGTCGAAGTTGGCCGGCAGCGTGCCACTGATGCGGCGTTCGAACTCTGCGCGCAATTGGGCATCAGCCTTGGCAAGGCGGCTTTCCCAGTCGGTGCGCGCCTTGACGCTGGTCCGCCCGGCGGTACGCCATGCGTCGAGGCTGTCGGCCGGGACCTCGAAGGGCGGCGAATCCCAGCCGAAGAATTTTCTGGCGCCGGCGATTTCCTCGGTGCCGAGCGGCGAGCCATGTGCCTTGTTGGTGCCGGCCTTGGTCGGTGCGCCGAAGCCGATCGTCGTCTTGCAGGCAATCATCGTCGGCTTGTCGGAGTGGCGGGCCGCTTCGATGGCATAGGCGATCGCTTCCGGGTCCTGGCCATCGATATGGCTGGCGTTCCAGCCGGACGCCTGGAAGCGGGCGACCTGGTCGGTGTTGTCGGCCAGCGACACCGGGCCATCGATCGAGATGTTGTTGTTATCCCAGAAGACGATCAGCTTGTTCAGCTTCAGATGTCCGGCAAGCGCGATGGCTTCCTGGGATACGCCTTCCATCAGGCAGCCGTCGCCGGCCAGCACATAGGTGTAGTGGTCGACGAGATCATTGCCGAAAGCGGCATTCATGATGCGCTCGCCGAGTGCGAAGCCGACCGAATTGGCAAGACCCTGGCCGAGTGGGCCTGTCGTCGTCTCGATGCCGGCGGCATGGCCGTATTCCGGGTGGCCCGCGGTCCTCGACCCCAATTGGCGGAACTGCTTGATCTGGTCGATGGTGATGTCTTCGTAGCCGGTCAGATAGAGCAGCGAGTAAAGCAGCATCGAGCCGTGGCCGGCCGACAGGATAAAGCGATCGCGGTCCGGCCAATGCGGGTTCTTCGGATCGTATTTGAGAAAGCGGGTGAACAGCACCGTGGCGATGTCGGCGCAGCCCATGGGCAATCCGGGATGGCCGGAGTTTGCCTTCTCCACAGCGTCCATGGCGAGAAAACGGATCGCATTGGCCATCCGGTCATGTTGTTCGCGCGAAGTCATGCTTCCTCCAAAATGGGGGTTTGGGCCTTGGGAAAGCCCTTGAAAAGGGTGCGCGACACATAGCAGGCGCGGCCTTTTAGTCAACAAATCGGTGTGCTTTTGCCGGTCTTGTGATGGCCATGCGCGACTTACATTAGCGTTAGCAGGGGACAGTCGCGACAGCTTTATTGACGTGCGGTTCACACGACGCGTAATGTTTCAGGGATAACGCGTTCTGAACGTGGATGATTCGGTGATGGGCAGGGCGCAGGACGAAAGCCATGACCGGGGAAACGACCCTCAAGGAAGTCATTGCCAGGCTGGGTAAGGCCATCGACGGGCTGGAAAACGCCGTCGCGGCCAAGCTCGAGCATGAGCGGGACTATTCGGAAGCCGAGGCCGAAGTGCAGCGGATGAACGCCGACCGCTCGCGGCTGGCGCAGGAGCTCGACAATTCCGAAGCTCGCGCCGAACGGCTGGAAGATGCCAACAAAGAAGTGTCGCGAAGGCTGGTGACAGCCATGGAAACCATCCGCGCGGTACTGGACAGGTAGGCTAATGGCACAAGTCACGGTTTCCATCGACGGCAAGCAGTATCGGATGGCCTGCGACGAGGGCCAGGAAGAGCATCTGATCGATCTTGCCGAGCGCTTCGACCGCTATGTTTCGCATCTGAAGGATTCTTTTGGCGAGATTGGCGACCAGCGGCTGACCGTGATGGCCGGCATCATGGTCATGGACGAGCTTTCGGAACTGCAAAAGCGGGTCAAGGGCATGGAAAGCGAAGTGCTGACGCTGCGCAAGACGCGCGACGACGCACTGACCAAGGCCGACAAGAACGATTCCGCGCTGACCGGGGCGCTCGGCGCGCTGGCCCAGCGCATGGAAGACCTGGCGACGACGCTGGCAGTGAACAAGGCCTGAGCCAGCGCAGCGAAAATTCCTGCGGCATTTGCCGAGAAGCAATGAAAATATTTCGCCGCCGGCCTTGATGCCGGCGCAACAGGCATTTGAAGGATGACGCCGGAGTGATAGAAAGGCAAAAGCAGCGCCGGTCAACGCCGGCTGCGATCTGCACTCACAGGGTAGGGACACGCCATGAGCCTTCGTATCAACGATATCGCACCGGACTTCACCGCTGAGACCACGCAAGGACCGATCAGCTTCCATGAATGGATCGGCGACGGCTGGGCAGTATTGTTCAGCCATCCGAAGAACTTTACGCCGGTTTGCACGACCGAACTCGGCACAATGGCCGGGCTCGAAGGCGAGTTCAGGAAGCGCAACGTCAAGATCATCGGCATCTCGGTCGATCCCGTCCAAAGCCATGAAAAGTGGCAGAACGACATCAAGACCGCGACCGGTCATTCGGTGAACTACCCGCTGATCGGCGACAAGGATCTCAAGGTCGCCAAGCTTTACGAGATGCTGCCGGCGGGTGCCGGCGAGAGCTCGGAAGGCCGCACGCCCGCCGACAATGCCACGGTGCGTTCGGTTTACGTCATCGGGCCCGACAAGAAGATCAAGCTGGTTCTCACCTATCCGATGACGACCGGCCGCAACTTCGACGAAATCCTGCGCGCCATCGATTCCATGCAGCTGACCGCCAAGCACCAGGTGGCGACGCCGGCGAACTGGAAGCAGGGCGAGGACGTCATCATCACCGCTGCCGTCTCGAATGAGGATGCCATCAAGCGCTTCGGCGCCTATGAGACGATCCTGCCATATCTCAGGAAAACCAAGCAGCCTTCCGCCTGAGCAGGCAGAGGCGGCACAGAGAGTTTTCGGTTTTCCTGGCCGTGTGAGCATGGGGTGCTTGACGATGCCTGGTTGACGGACAACCATGCCTTTAATTTGCCGTGGCAGAGAAAATCCTTCCTGCCGTGGTGAGGGGCGAAGGAGGCTGGATTGGACGCATTATCGGCCAGGTCGCAGGTCACCGGCTTCTATGACAAGCCGAGCGGGTCCGTCCAGTATGTGGTCGCCGACATGGCGACGCGCCGATGCGCCATCATCGATCCGGTGCTCGACTTCGACGAAAGGTCCGGTGCAACGGCAACGAAGAACGCCGACGCCCTGCTCGACTTCGTCAGGGAAAGCGGGCTGGAGGTCGAGTGGATCCTCGACACGCATCCGCATGCCGATCATTTCTCCGCCGCCCATTATCTGAGGGGGAGAACCGGAGCGCCGACGGCAATCGGCGAAAAGGTCATCGACGTCCAGAAATTGTGGAAGGTGATCTACAACTGGCCGGAATTCCCCGCCGACGGTTCGCAATGGGACAGGCTGTTCGCCGACGGCGCAACTTTTTCGGTCGGCGGCCTTCCGGCAAGAGTGCTGTTCTCGCCGGGCCATACGCTGGCCTCGATCACTTACGTCGTCGGCGACGCCGCCTTCATCCACGACACGCTGTTCATGCCGGACAGCGGCACCGCCAGGACGGACTTTCCCGGCGGCAGTGCCGAGCGGCTCTGGCACTCGATCGAGGACATCCTGGCGCTGCCGGACGAGACACGTCTGTTCGTCGGTCACGACTACCAGCCGGGCGATCGCGAAGCGCGCTGGGAAAGCACGGTCGCGGAGCAGAAAGCCGGCAACATCCATGTTGCCGGCTGCAAGACGGAAGCCGACTTCGTCGCGCTCCGCCAAGCCCGCGACAGGACGTTGCCGATGCCGCGGCTGATCCTGCACGCGCTGCAGGTCAATATGAATGGCGGACGCCTGCCGGAACCGGAATCCAACGGGCGGCGCTATCTGAAATTTCCGCTCGATTGCCTGTGAGGAGATGGGTCGCTGGCATTACAGTGCCATTCAAACTCGGCGCCGCCCTCATCGTTCTGCGATGGTCATCCAAGTTATTGATCCTGATTCGATTTTTGCGATGTTTGAATCCGAGAGGTCCATGCGGGAAGACGGTGGTGGCAGCCGGATGAGGAGCAGCGCAGACGCCAGCCAGTCCAGCGTCAGGGTTTTGTTCGGCGGGCTAAATGTTCATACGTGATTTGCCAAGGATCGCTCTCGGAAGATCTTTCCTCGCCGATCCAATGGAAGCTGGTGGCAGTGATCTCAGTGAAACGCCATCGAGTTTGCAGACCGCGCGAGTCATTGCCGAGCTGGACAATGTCCTTACCCTCGGCCCGGCCGATCTGGCGCGAGCGATCCTGGTTGAGCGGGTCGTTCCATATGATATGCCAGCCATCGATCCCAGGGTCGAAGATGCGCAAGGTCGTACCATACATCGTCGACGGCGCAGGGCGCTTGGGCCTGATCCAAACGTCCTGAATCGCGCGGCCTTCGAGCACCCAGCCAAAATGGCATTCGCCATCCCATTTTTGGATTGCGCCGTCGTCGAGGTAGTGGACCGAGTCCATTTCCCAGCTTCCAATTAGCCATCCATACAGGGCCATGTCTTTCGCTCGGTCGGCTGGCGGACCTTCGGATCCGAGAGCGGCCAGGAACGGAGAAATGGTCATCGTCACACTGCCTTTCGTTTTCAATAAACGAGCTCAACTGCCCGGAGCAGCCCCGGCGGCTCGTTGTCGCGCCGCCTGCCGCGAGCGCCGGGTTGTGGAATGCTGCGGTCGGCCCCGGAACATTGCCGCCACAGCTTGCAGCGTTACGGTTTTCAGGGCTTGGGGAAAATTGCGGTAATGCCGCTATCGATGCGATCGTCTGGGGAGGCCTGGCAAGGCTACTGAGCAGTTATGGCGACGGATCGGACATCCGCGAAGGCGCCGCGGCAACCCCGCTAATGCATGTCGCGCAAGAGTGTGCAGCGGTTTTGCGATAACGACATGAATAAAAACAAGAATCTAAAGTGCGTCGCACAAGGCCGGCCGAACGCGACGCGCTTTAGAAAAAACGGCGGCGCCAAGTTACCTGACGCCGCCGTTATTTGTTTCTACCGGAAGGCCTTACGCCGCCGGCTGCGCCTCGATGGTGCGCAGCGCCTGCGTCTGGCGCTTGGCTGCGGCCTTGACCGCGTCCTGCACCTTCTCGAAGGCGCGCACCTCGATCTGGCGCACGCGCTCGCGGCTGATATCGAACTCGGCCGACAGCTCTTCAAGCGTCAACGGCTCATCGGCGAGGCGGCGCGCCTCGAAGATGCGGCGTTCGCGGTCGTTGAGCACGGCAAGAGCGCCCGACAGCATGCCGCGCCGGTTTTCCAGCTCGTCCTGCTCGATCAGCATCTCTTCCTGGCTTTCGTGGTCGTCGACCAGCCAGTCCTGCCATTCGCCGGACTCGCCTTCACTGGCCCGGATGGGCGCATTGAGCGAGGCGTCGCCCGACAGACGGCGGTTCATCGACACGACTTCCGCTTCCGAGACGTTCAGCCGGGTGGCAATCTCGGTGATCTGGTCGGGCTTCAAATCGCCTTCGTCGAGCGCCTGGATCTTGCCCTTCACCTTGCGCAGGTTGAAGAACAGGCGCTTCTGGTTGGCGGTGGTGCCCATCTTGACCAGGCTCCACGAGCGCAGGATGTATTCCTGGATAGAGGCCTTGATCCACCACATCGCATAGGTGGCGAGACGGAAACCGCGCTCCGGTTCGAATTTCTTGACGGCCTGCATCAGGCCGACATTGCCTTCCGAGATCACCTCACCGATCGGCAGGCCATAGCCGCGATAGCCCATGGCGATCTTGGCGACGAGCCGAAGGTGGCTGGTGACGAGCTTGTGCGCAGCCGTGGTGTCCTCATGCTCGGCATAGCGCTTGGCGAGCATGTACTCTTCCTGCGGCTGAAGCATCGGAAAGCGGCGGATTTCTTCCAGGTAGCGGCTGAGACCGCCTTCGCCGGAAACGATACTGGGTAATGACTGGGCCATGATAGCGCCCCCTCTCTATTGGAGTGATGCCCCCGAAACGCGGCGGGCATGTGGCGCGAATGCCAAAGGCACATTCGCGCCAACCGACATATATAGGAACAAAACCAGAAAGACAGGCATTTGTTCAACACGAAACAGTGTGTCACGTTGAAGTGAACAACGCCGGTCAGGTTTTCAGGTGGTTGGTTCAGAGCTTGCGGAAGCCGTCGACGAGTTCCTCCATGTCCCACGGTATCGGTGCTTCGAACCTCATCGTTAGATGGGTATCCGGATGCCGAAATGCAAGGAGGCGGGCGTGCAAAGCTTGTCGCGGAAACGCCTTTACCTTGCTTCTTAGCGGCTCGGGCAACCGATTGGCCTTGGTGCGGAAAGGCTGGCCGTATTCGGGGTCGCCAATCACCGGATGGCCGATATGGGCCATGTGGACGCGTATCTGGTGAGTGCGACCGGTTTCCAGCCGGCATTCGACTAGGCTCGCCGTGGCGAATTCCTGCTGCTGCTCGCCAAAGCGCTCAACGACGGTGAAATGCGTGACGGCGTGGCGGGCATCGTCGCGGCCTTGCGGCACCACGGCGCGGCGTACCCGGTCGGCGGCGCGGCCGAGCGGCGCGTCGACCGTCCCGGTCGGCCTTGCCGGTATGCCCCAGACCAACGCCAGATACGCCCGCTCGAGATCGCCGGTCAGGCCGTGGTCGGCAAAGGCCTCCGACAACGCCTTGTGGGCGCGATCGGTCTTGGCGACGACCATGACGCCGCTGGTCTCCTTGTCGAGGCGGTGGACGATGCCCGGCCGTCTCACGCCGCCGATGCCGGACAGGCTGTCGCCGCAATGATGGATCAGCGCGTTGACCAGCGTGCCGGTCCAGTTGCCGGCGCCGGGATGTACGACCAGCCCGGCCGGCTTGTTGATGACGATCAGCTCGCTGTCCTCGTAGAGGACGTCCAGCGCAATATCTTCGCCTTGCGGCTCCGCCGGTTCCGGCTCCGGCATGTCGACCGACACGCTGTCACCTTGTGCCATCTTGCGCTTCGTTTCGCTGGCTGGCCTGCCGCCGATCCTGACGGCGCCCTGCTTTATCAGCATCTGTACCCGGCTGCGCGACATGTCGGGGCCGAGCCTGGCCGCCAGCCATTGGTCGAGCCGCTGGCCGGCCGCATCGGCGCCCGCCTCCAGCACGATCGGTCCGGCCCCTATTAATTGTCTGACCTCTTCGTTATGAGCGCTCATCGAAAACAGTTCCGGAATCTGCTGCCATGGCCCGGCCGCTTGCCGACGAAGACGAGGAAAAGCCGCTCGACCCCGAGGTCGAAAAGGTGCGGAGGAAGCTCGTCCGCTTCGTCGCCATCAATCTCGGCCTGCTGTTCCTCGCCCTTATGGTGGTGATCGCGGCGCTTGTCTACAAAGCGCGCAACGCGCCGCCTGCCGCCCCTCCGCTGAGCAGCGACATCCAGGTGCCGATCGGCGAAACGGTCAACGGCGACATCGTGCTGCCGGTCGGCGCCAGGGTGATCAGCCAATCGCTGTCCGGCAATCACCTGTCGATCGACACCGAGCTGCCCGACGGCAGCCGCGCCATCTTCGTCTATGACATTACCGAGCGCCGCATCGTCGGCCGTTTTTCGATCAGGAACAAATGACCGGTTTTGCCGAACACCGCAGCATTGCCACGGTCGCGCTTGTCGTCGCAAATTATGACGAGGCGATCTCGTGGTATGTCGACCGGCTGGGTTTTGTGGTCGCCGAAGATGTCGACCTCGGCGGCGGCAAACGCTGGGTCACGATCACGCCGGGCAACGGGCAGGGCGCGCGGCTGCTTCTCGCCGAGGCATCCGGCGATGCGCAAAGGCACGCCGTCGGCAACCAGACCGGCGGGCGGGTCTTTTTGTTCCTCGAAACCGACGATTTTGCCCGTGACCATGCGCTGTTGCTCGAAAAGGGCATCGAATTCCATGAGGCGCCCCGGCACGAGACCTATGGCACTGTGGCGGTTTTCGCCGATCTCTATGGAAATCTTTGGGACCTGATCGAGCCAAAACGCTAGGCTTGCAGCGGATATTTCACGGCGCGATCGGCAGCCTTAACCCTAGTTGCTTTTTGCCAGCCGTCAGCCTATATCGCCGGTTCTTGAACGCGCCCATCGTCTAGCGGTCAGGACACCGCCCTCTCACGGCGGGAACAGGGGTTCGATTCCCCTTGGGCGTACCAAGTCTCTCCAAGCTCTCGGCAAACCATCAATCCGATCCATCGCCTTGGGTCGCGGCGGGTTTGGCTCATTGCCGCTTCCGGCGCAGCGGAGCCGATTGCATTAGCATTGCATCGTGGGTCTTGAGGCACAGCGTTAGCGGCGCGCAGAACGTCGCGCTGAGTCGATGCCACGCGGGGAGGAGCCAGATACAGAAACTACAATCGCAAGGCGTCCATCACGCTGGTCGGCACTGCCTGGAGCCGACCTGAGCTACAGCTGCCGGCGGCGGATCGTTTTGGCGAGCTCGGCGAAGGCGCCTCTCCCTCGAAGGGTGGATGCCGGGAAGGCCCTTAGCACCCGCCAGCGAAGCTGCGCGCGACGCGCATGGCTGGGCTCTAAACGCGCCATACTCCAGTTGCAGTATCGTAGCTTCTTTGCCGTTCGAATTTCTCTCAGTCATGGCTTCGCACGATACCAAGATATGCTGCGAACGACACATCCACGGCGGGCTCAACCATTCGATCTATTCCGGCAAGCCGAAAAGTGTTTGCGCGCCTGCTATTCCTCCGAGCGGATGACTGCCCATGGCGATCATCGGCTCGGTAGTTTCTGCCTCGAACACTGTCGACGCGAGCACCGTCCGTCCCAACGGCTTGCACAGCCCTTCGATGCGGCTGACAAGATTTACAGCCTTGCCGATCGCGGTGAAGTCCAACCTGCCGGCAGTGCCGATATTCCCCCAGAGTATCTCGCCGACATGCAGGCCAATGCCATATCCGAGCTCAGGGCCGCCATTGCGGCGCCGAGTTTGGTTGAGATGATCTATCCCGGCGCGCGTGGCCTTCACGGCGCGTACCGCAGCGTCACATGCGGCATTTGCATCGCGCTCGCCAATCGGGAAAATCGCGAGGACGCCATCACCTATAAACTTGAGAACCTCACCACCAAATGCGTGCACCGCGCCGGCGACGCAATCGAACCAGGCATCAAGTACCAATACGATCTCGTCTGCATCATGAACCTCGGATAGATCGGTGAAACCTCGAAGGTCCGCGCACAGAAGCGCAGCCCGTATCGTCTCTCCCTTTACTCGACGAGAATGACCGTTGAGCACATGTGCTGCACTGCGCTTTCCCAAATATGCCTCGAGCAATGCGCGTTTCGCGGACCGTTCTGCGAGTGCGGTCATCGGAGCCGCAGCAAACCGGGAGATTTGCCGCAGCAGCTCTGACTGCGCCTCATCCGGAGTATGATCGAACGCCCACACCAAAGTCGGTGCGACACCGCCCGCTCGCTCGTCGAACACGATCGCCCGCGTCGTGCCAAGCCACTCCCGCAGCACGAGCCGGGGATCGGCATTCTGGCGGTCGGCGCCTATCCCCAAACCCTCGACCACTTCACCCCCAGGCGCTCGCCAGAGCCAGATGCGGCGTGAAATGATTGGGTCGGGAGCATCCTGCGCCAGCGCGCCGGCGATGATCGGCAAGCCGTCTTCCATCAAATGCGTTGAGAGCTGCAATAGAAGTCGCCCACCGTCGCCAATATGCGCGGCGTCGTCCAGAAGGAATGAAAGCGACTTTGCGAGAAGCATCGGTAGAAGGTCACTCGGCACCGGCTTATGCTTACGCCTCGAACATCTTCTTGCAACTCCCCACATTCGCTTAAATAGCACGGTATTCGATGCGGATGTGACCTGGAGTGAGCGATGGCGGAATCGGTTTACACAGAGATTGAGGTCGCCGCGCCACAAGCGACCGTGTTCGCGCTTTTGACGGATCCGGACCAGATCGTGCGATGGATCGGGACCGAAGCGAATTTGGATGCAACGCCGGGCGGTCTGTTCCTCGTCAATGTCGGTGGTCGCCATATGGCGCGCGGTGAGTTCACCGAGGTGATCCCGGTCCACCGTCTTGCCTACAGTTTTGGCTGGGAAGACAACGAGACCGTGCCGCCCGGCTCCAGTCATGTCGAGATCGACCTGATCGCGAGGGATGCGGGGACACTGATCCGCTTCACGCACAGCGGACTGCCGAACGCAAAGGAGCGTGACAGCCACCGAAGGGGATGGGAGCACTACCTCTCAAGGCTGAAGATCACTGCCGATGGGGGACATGTCGATCCCGACGTGCCGATGAAGAATATGTGATTTTCATCTAAGGGCCGCGGATGCCCGTAATCCGAACCAGGCGCGGCATGCGTCAACGAGGCCCCTTTGACCTGCCGTCGCCAAACCGGCCGCTCGGGAAACCCAGCGACCTGCGGGCCGCCGCACCATTACAGCTGCCGGCGACGGATCGTTTCAGCGAGCTCGGCGAAGGCGTCCGCGATCCCGGTGCCGCTCTTGGCGCCTGCGTGGAGTTCTTGAAACTCAGCGCTTCTGGCGCAACGCCTCGGATTGAATTAGCATCCGTTCATCAAAGCTCCGGCCGCACTCCTGCAGGATGCGGAATGCGGAGCGCAGGCGAGCGAGGCCGGGCGCGGTCACATGCCGGGCGCCGATCCAAGCGCGACCGGGCATCCGAACTTCCGTTCGGCGGCAAGACGGCGTGGCCGGGAGGAGTCAGATGCAAAAACTACAATCGCAAGGCGTCCATCACATCACGCTGGTCGGCGCCGGGCGTCAGACCTCGATCGATTTCTGGGAGGGCGTGCTTGGCATGCCTTTCATCTTCGAGCAGCCCAACCTCGACAAGCCAAGCGAAAGCCATCTCTATTTCGATCCGGGCGACGGCCGGCTGATCACCGTCTTCACCGACGAAAGCCGCACGCCGGTCAAGCGGCGCACGCCGACCGACACGGGCTGCGTCCATCATATCGCTTTCGCGGTGTCGCGCGTCACCTTTCTGCAGGCGGCTGCCCGGCTCGACGAGCGCGCCATCAAGCACAGCGGCGTCAAGGATCGCGGCTTCATGGACTCGATCTATTTCGAGGATCCGCTCGGCCTGCTGATCGAACTCGCCTCCTACCGTTTCGAACCGCCGGCGGGCTTCACTCATGCCGACGTGCTGATGCAGGCGCACAAGATCCGCGTCGCGCGCGGCGACTACAACATCGCCGAAGTGCACCTTGCCGATGCGATCCAGGCGCTTGTCGAGCGCTCGCGCACGACCTTGTCGGAGGATCGCGCACCGAAAAATCCATACTGACGACACGCCAAACAAAGGGAGGACATAATGGCAAAGACAGCAACGAAGAGTGCGAAAAAGCCCGCCGCCAAGGCAGCCAGGCCAGGAGCGAAGCCGGCGGCCAAAGCCGCCGCCAAGTCAGCGGCGAAAGTGGCAAAGCCGGCGGCCAAGGTCTCCGCCGAGAAGCTGGCGCCGAAGGCCAAGGCGAAACCGGCGAAAAAGCCCGCGCTCTCGCTCAGCATGCTGAAGCCCAGCGTCAACAATATGAGCGTTCGAGTGTTTGCACGCGCCGCCGGGCTCGACCATTCCGAGACCGACGTATGGGGTCTCACGCGCTCGCCCGAATACATGGCGCGAAACCCGGCCCATCTTACGCCGATGATCGAGGACAAGGGCCTGCCGAGAGGTGTCTTGTGGGAAAGCTGCGCCATCATGCAGTATCTCGCCAACAAGCACGGGCTGGAGAAATTATATCCCAAGGCGCCGGCCAAGCGGGCAATGATCGACAGCGCCATGTTCTACCTGATCGGGACGCTCTACCCCTATGTGGCGCGCGCCACATATCCTGTACTGAATTTCCCGCAATATGCCGGCGAGGTCGGCCACAGCGACGCTCATCCCGACAAGAAGTCGGAAGCCCAGAAGGCCGCTATAGAAGCGATAGCCGAGCCGCTGGAGGTGTTTCACAGCTTCTTCAGGAACGGCAAGCCGTTCATCGGCGGCAAGAACCCGTCGATCGCCGACATCCGTTTGGCGGCGACGCTCGAGTTCCTCGCCGTCATCGACTACGCGCTGCCCCAATGGGCAAAAGACTATATGGCGGCGATCGAGAAGAAGCTCGGCAAGGCCTATGCCGAGCCGGCCGCCGACGTGCGCGGCTATATCGCCTATGTGCGGTCGCAGGCCAACGCCTGAGGCACAAGCCAATAGCGGTCGTCCGCACGTCTGCAGGAGCCCGTAATGAACTGGGGATTTTTTTAATCTCCCCTGTTTGCACGATGTGGGGAGCTTAAGGTTTTGTTAACCTAAACCCTTTCTACTGAATCCACCTCCAGCCCGCGACCACGGATGTACTGGCGCGGATGGGAAGCAAAGGTCGGCTGCGCGCCGGCCTTTTGCTTATTTCAGCCCCTGTCGAAGTTGCGCCAGACGGCGTTTCACGACGCCTGCATGGCTGATGAAACGCGTCGCCGCCATCTTGTCATCGCCGCTGTCGGCCCTACCATCGAAGTTCGTCCCGTCCTCGAGGGCGGTTCAAGGACAGAGGCCCTGCCATGAAAAGCATTGCTGGAATGATGGTGATTGCAGGCGCCATGCTGGCGGGTGCAGCCGGTCAATCGAAAGCAGCGACGCTCAACACCATGCCCGAGGTCGGGGCTGCCATCCAGGCGTGCTGGACCCCGCCGGCGAATGCCGGGAATTCCACCGTCACCCTGAGCTTCAGCTTCAGGCGCGATGGCACGCTGATCGGCCGGCCCAAGCCGACCGCCATCCGCGTCGCCGGCGAGGAGAAGACGCGCCAAGCTTTTGTCGACGCGGCGGTCGCGGCCGTGGACCATTGCCTGCCGTTGAGCTTTTCACCGGCGCTGGCTGAAGGCATCCCGGGCAAGGTGTTCACTCTGCAATTCAACTCGCCCAAACAAGAACAGGCTGCACCGCGCGTGAAGGCTTCGCCTTGATCTTTTCCGACAACCGGATTCCACTTTTCGGGACCTAATGCATGTCGCGCAAAAGTGTGCAGCGGTTTTGCGACAACGACATGCATTAGACAAGAACCTAAGCGCGTCGCATGAGGCCCGGTCGACCGCGATGCGCTTTAGTGGCGCCTTCGTCTCGCCTCGACATGTCGCGCCAGTTCCGGCATCTCGAAGACATAGTCGCTCCAGGCCGATTCCGGTATCTGGCCGGCGAGATAGCACTCCAGCAAAAGCCTCTGCTCGTGGTCGAGTGGCCTCGGTGCGCGTTCATGGTCCAACCCAAGTGAATGGAACAGATTCCTGGTCAGGTCCGCGACAGTGAAGTGGATCGACATTTGCGGTCTCCTCCTTTGGCCGCTCAACGCCGATCCCAGGGCGAAGGTTTCAGCAACGGCCGGCCGGTAACGCCGGATTGATCGCGATGCCGAACCCGCCGCGCGCATCAAACTTCGCCGTGGCGGGCGTCCGCCGGCGTTGCTGCCGGTTCGTCTCAATCTTGAAATAAAAATGTAATATTGAATTTACACAAGTGGATTTAATACACTAGAGCTAAAGTCTCTGGTGGTGGTTTGATCTACTTCAATTAGAAAAAACTGATTTAGCTAGTACTTATCCATAGTCGGCAAAGAAATCCTGTTCTTGGTGCAACAAGGATAATGGTCGTTCCAATGACACGCTTCTGGCCCCTCACGATTCTGATGCTGGTGTCGGCAATAGCCGTTGCGCTCGGCCCATCCTTCTCCTACGCGGATAGCTGCGGTGCCATCAGGAGCCAATTGCTTTCGGCGGGGCGCAGCGGCGGGACCAGCCCCGAGCTTGCCCAACTGCGCCGGCAACTCGCCGCGATTCAAAAGCTTGAGAGACAACGCAGATGCACGGCGAGAACGGCCGGCTTCTTCTTCAATCCCTGCGCCGACCTGGTCAGCAGCAAGGCGGAGGTGCAACGGCAGATCGCCAGACTGTCGAATTCGAGCAGGGACACGTCCGGATTGAAGGCCAGGTTTGTCGCGCTGGGCTGCGCCGCCCCCGCTGCCAAGAAACAGCCGGCGCAGCAACGCACGGCACCCAAGGCCCAGTCCGCAGGCACAACAATTGGCGGCAATCGGATGCTGTTTTGCGTTCGCTTGTCGGACGGATATTTCTTCCCCGCGCCAAAATCGCAGTTCGCCAAGGGCGACGATCTGAAGGAAACGGTCGATCAGTGTCGCTACATCTGCGACGATGCCGGCGTCGACCTCTATACGCTGAGCGACGCCACTCGCGAGACCGAGGAGATGGTCGCGCTCGAGTCGGGAAAACCCTATGTGGAGCTACCTGCCGCGTTCCGGTACCGCGACGACGCGAACTTCAAGGCCTGCGACGTCAAGCGCTATTACCGGCGCGTCGCCGAGCTCAGGGCACGAACCGTGACACCGGCCAACATGACCAACGCCATCATACCGTTGCCGACGGCAAAGCCGGATTTTGGCATCGTCGCGGAAATTCCTGAATCCGGGATCGAAACCGCCGGTGCCGTTCCGCAAGAGGCAAAAACGCAGGCTGCCGAAGTGCAGGGGGTTGCCCAGCATCAGTCGATCGAAAGAGCGATCGGCGCGCGGCCGGTGAGAGTGGTCGGGCCGGCCTTCTTCCCGGCGGACTGACCAAGGCGGGCGATGTTCCGAGACGGCCGGATCGGATAGCCGCTTCAAGGCCTGGAGCCGTGCGCATCGACCGACGTCGGCTGGTTATTCGCAGACCATGCGGGCCCGTTTGCCGGGCTCGCTGACATTCTTGCAAGTTAGCGGCTTCGTCGGCTCCGGCGACAGCATGGGCGGGTTGTTGGTGACCCTCCTCCGAGGCGCTGCAACGGAAGCCGCGCTCCTGCGCACCGCCGGCCTTTTCGGCGTTTGCGGCGCCACTGGAAAGACGTCGGTCTCCAGTTGCGACTGTTCGGCTTGCGCCTGCGGCGAAGGCCTGTCCCAGAAACGGCGAACATCGAGCGGCTTGGGAATGATGACGGTGCCGTCATAGCTGCGCGCGCAGCCGCTTCCCAAAGGCAGCGCCAGGCACAGGAAGACAGGCAGAATCCGTCGAGACATCAGCAATACCCCTGCAAGCTTATAACGCTGCTTCGGCCTAACCGACAACCGGCGGAATAGGGCGAAGGGAGTAGATACCGTGAAGTAGAGTCGTCGCATTTCCAGTCGAAGGCGTTGCTCGAAGATCCAGCGCCGGGTCGGGCGCGGATGGAGGTCCAGCGCGAGTTAGAACCTTGCGATTCGTCAACGCTTCCAGCGTAAGGCCATGGTGCGATCGCACCATACCAAAGCCGCGCTCAGTGGCGACAATGGGATATTCGAAGTTCCGCTCCTCCAGTTACGGGCGGGAGCAGCGACCGCCGGCAAGAAACAGGGTCAGATTTACCCCAACGGACCTGTTTCGGCGATGGCGCGGCCATGACACGTTCTGGCTGCATGCAACGCGCTCCCGTCCGGCTTTTTTTCTTTTAAAGCCGGTGGCTACGATCGCCGAGCAGACGATGCCGGCCGGAATTCAAGCAAGCTGCTGATTCCAGCGGCAAACCGCGGCCCATGCCGACAAAGCCCGCGGCCGCTCCTTCTTACCCGGCTGGACGACGTTACCGGAGCGACATGAAACTGTCATGCGACTGTAATAATCGGGGGCTATTGGCCTCAGCGGGCGCCGGAGGAATGGCGCCGAGAGACCATATTCCGAACAGGAGCAGGCCACATGAGACATTTCATCCGCTCGGCGGCCGTTGCGATTGCAATGGCTGCGGCGACGACCACCCTCACCCTGTCCGCCGCGCTCGCCGCGGACATCTCCGGCGCCGGCGCCACCTTCCCCTACCCGATCTATGCGAAGTGGGCCGACACCTACAAGAAAGACACCGGCATTGGCCTTAACTACCAGTCGATCGGTTCCGGCGGCGGCATCAAGCAGATCAAAGCCAAGACCGTTACCTTCGGCGCTTCGGATGCGCCGCTCAAGGGCGACGAGCTTGAAGCGTCCGGACTGGCTCAATTCCCGATGGTGATGGGCGGCATCGTTCCCGTCGTCAATCTCGAAGGCATCAAGCCGGGCGAGTTGGTTCTCGACGGCCCGACGCTGGCCGACATCTTCCTCGGCAAGATCACGAGCTGGGATGACGAAGCGATCAAGAAGCTTAATCCCGACGTCAAGCTGCCTTCGCAGGCGATCGCGGTCGTTCACCGTTCCGATGGTTCGGGCACGACGTTCAACTTCACCTATTACCTCGGCGACGTCAGCGCGGACTGGAAAGAAAAGGTCGGCGTCGACAAGGCCGTGGAATGGCCGGTCGGCATCGGCGCCAAGGGCAATGAGGGCGTTGCCAATAACGTCTCCCAGACCGGCGGCGCGATCGGTTATGTCGAATATGCCTACGCCAAGCAGAACAAGCTCACCCACACCGATATGATCAACAAGGACGGCAAGAAGGTCGAGCCCGCCGCGGCGGCGTTCTCGGCGGCAGCGGCCAATGCCGACTGGAGCTCGCAGCCGGGCTATGGCGTCATCCTCGCCAACGAGCCGGGCGCCGAGTCCTGGCCGATGACGGCGGCAACGTGGATCCTGCTCTACAAGAAGCCGGATGATGCCGCGACCACCGGCGAAGCGCTCAAATTCTTCGCCTGGGCATACGACAAGGGCGACGAGATGGCCGGCGAGCTGGACTACGTTCCGATGCCCGACAAGGTGGTCGAGAGCGTCAAGGCCATGTGGGCCAAGGAAGTTGTCGGCGACGACGGCAAGCCGCTCTACTCGGCTATGTAATCTCCTCCAGGGAGGGCGTCGACGGCGCCCTCCCTGTTGCCTTTAATCGCGAGGACCCAATGACCATCGCTTCCGATGCCATGCCATCATCTGCAGCAGCCCGGGCCAGGGAAGCTACGGTGCGGCGCTTCGCGCTCACCGATGCCATATTCCGCGGACTCACCCGCGCTTCCGCAATTCTTGTGCTGGTCATCCTCGGCGGTGTCGCGATCTCGCTGTTTGCCGGCTCGTGGCAGGCGCTGTCGTCCTTCGGTTTCTCCTTCCTGACGACTGAAAGCTGGAATCCGGTCACGGAAAAATTTGGCGCACTGGCGCCGATCTACGGCACCCTGGTCACGGCGGCCATCGCCATCCTGATCGCGGTTCCGATCGGCATCGGCATTGCAGTCTTTCTCACCGAGCTCTGCCCGCGCCCGCTCAGGCGCCCGATCGGCATAGCGGTCGAGCTGTTGGCCGGCATTCCTTCGATCATCTACGGCATCTGGGGCCTGTTCGTGTTCGCGCCGTTCCTGCAGACGGCGATACAGCCCTTCATCATCAACGTCTTCCACGGCGTGCCGGGACTATCCAGCCTTTTCGCCGGCCCTCCTTACGGCATCGGCCTTCTGACCTCGGCGCTGATCCTTGCCATCATGGTGCTGCCCTTCATCACCTCGATCACCAAAGACGTCTTCGATACGGTGCCGGCGGTGCTGAAGGAATCGGCCTATGGCATCGGTTGCACGACCTGGGAAGTGACCCGGCGCGTGGTCATTCCCTATACCCGCATCGGCATCATGGGCGGCGTCATGCTTGGCCTGGGCCGGGCGCTCGGCGAGACCATGGCGGTGACCTTCGTCATCGGCAACGCCCACCGCATCAGTGCCTCCCTGTTCGCGCCGGGCACGACGATCTCGGCGACCATCGCCAATGAATTCACCGAGGCCGACGGCGACCTCTACACCTCCTCGCTGGTTTCGCTCGGCCTGATCCTCTTCGTTATCACCTTCCTGATCCTTGCCGCCGCCCGCTATATGTTGATGCGGATCGACGCCCGTACGGGAGCCTGACCGATGTCGACATCCTCATCGCTCCACAGCCGCCGCAAAGCCAGGAATTCGGTGATGATGGCGCTTTGCGTCGTCGCCGCCGGCATCGGGCTTGCCTGGCTGGCGCTCATTCTCGGCGCACTGGTCTATAAGGGCACAGCCGGGCTTTCGCTCGCGGTCTTCACCGAGATGACGCCACCACCGGGCGAGGCCGGCGGCCTGCTCAATGCCATCGCGGGCAGCCTGCTGATGACGATCATCGCCGTTGTCGTCGGCACGCCGATCGGCGTGCTGGCGGGAACCTACATGGCCGAGTATGGACGCTTTTCGCGCATCACCACCGTCGTCCGCTTCATCAACGACATCCTGTTGTCGGCGCCGTCGATCATCATCGGCTTGTTTGTCTATGAGCTGATGGTGCGGCCAATGGGACATTTCTCGGCCATTGCCGGCGCCGTTGCGCTTGCCATCCTGGTCATTCCGGTGGTCGTGCGCACCACTGAAGACATGCTCAACCTGGTGCCGAACGCGTTGCGTGAAGCCGGTGCCGCGATCGGCGCGCCACGCTGGGTGGTGATCCGTTCGGTCGCCTACCGCGCCGCATTGTCCGGCATCGTCACCGGCATATTGCTGGCGATAGCACGCATTTCCGGCGAGACGGCGCCGCTGCTCTTCACCGCGCTCAACAACCAGTTCTGGAGCAGCAATATCAACGCGCCGATGGCCAGCCTGCCGGTGACCATCTTCCAGTTCGCTCTCAGCCCTTACGAGGAATGGCAGCAACTGGCGTGGACCGGCGCACTCATAATCACCCTGACGGTTCTGGGCTTGAGCATCCTCGCCCGCAGCCTTACCGGACGCAGAGAGGACAGATGACACAGATGTTGTCCCCAGACATGACGATGGCCGAAACGGTCGTCGAGAAGACGAAGATCGAGGTCAAGAATCTCAACTTCTACTACGGCCAGAGCAAGGCGCTGAAGGACATCAGCCTGTCACTGCCTGAGCGCAGTGTCACGGCCTTCATCGGCCCTTCGGGGTGCGGGAAATCGACGCTGCTGCGTGTGTTCAACCGCATCTATGAGCTCTACCCAAAACAGACGGCCGAGGGCCAGGTGCTGCTCGACGGCAAGAACATTCTCGACCGGTCGCAGGATCTCAACCTCCTCAGGACCAAGATCGGCATGGTGTTCCAGAAGCCGACGCCGTTCCCGATGTCGATCTACGAGAACATCGCCTTCGGCGTCAGGCTCTACGAGAACCTCGGCAAGTCCGAGATGGACGGCCGCGTCGAACAGGCGTTGAAGCGCGCCGCGCTGTGGAGCGAGGTCAAGGACAAGCTCAACGCCAGCGGCTTGAGCCTGTCCGGCGGCCAGCAGCAGCGGCTCTGTATCGCCCGCACCGTGGCCGTGAAGCCGGAAGTCATTCTGCTCGACGAACCGGCTTCGGCCCTCGACCCGCTGTCGACTGCCAAGATCGAGGAACTGATCGACGAATTGCAAGCCGACTATACGATCGTCATCGTCACCCACAACATGCAGCAGGCGGCGCGCGTGTCGCGCCAGACCGCCTTCATGTATCTGGGTGAACTGGTCGAGTTCGACCGGACCGAGAAGATCTTCACGTCGCCCCGCGAGAAGCGCACGCAGGACTACATCACTGGCCGCTTCGGCTGAGCCGTTCCGATCATGCATATGAGGACAGGACCATGGGCGAACACACAGTCGCTTCTTTCGACGAGGATCTCGAGCAGATCAGCAAGCTGATCCGCGACATGGCCGACCTCGCCGGTTCGATGGTCGGCGGGGCGACCAAGGCCCTGTTGAATTCCGACAACGTGCTGGCGCAACGCGTCGTTTCCGACGACGCCATCATGGATGCGCGTCAACGCGAACTGGACGACCGCGCCATCACCCTGATCGCCAAACGCCAGCCGATGGCCCACGATCTTCGCCATGTGGTCGGAGCGATCCGCATGGCGGGCGACCTCGAACGCATCGGCGACCTTGCCAAGAATATCGCCAAGCGCGTGAGTGCGGTCGGCCTCAGCGCCACGCCGCGGGACCTGTCGCATTCCATCGACGCGATGGCGCAGCTGGTTCTCATCCAGGTGCAGGGTGTCATCGAGGAATATGCTGCAGGCGATGCGGCCGCGTTGGCCAAGCTGCGTGCCGCCGACGAGCGCATCGACGTCAAATACACGTCCGTGTTCCGCGAGCTGTTGACCTACATGATGGAAGATCCGCGCAACATCACCGCTTGCACGCACCTGCTGTTCTGCGCCAAGAATCTGGAGCGGATCGGCGACCATGTCACCAACATCGCCGAAAATGCGTATTATGTGCTGACCGGCGAGCAATTGCCGGTCAATCGTCCGAAGCAGGACGAAACGACAATGTCCGCACCGGTGACATGATGGGGGTGCCCAGCCGATGATCGCACCACGCATAATGGTGGTGGAGGACGAGGAGCCATTGGGTGTGCTGCTCCGCTACAATCTCGAATCCGAAGGCTACCAGGTCGAGGTGGTGACACGCGGCGACGAAGCCGAGATCCGTTTGCAGGAGAATGTGCCCGACCTTTTGGTGCTCGACTGGATGATACCAGCGGTTTCCGGCATCGAGCTCTGTCGTCGGTTGCGGGTGCGCCCCGAAACCGAGCGGCTGCCGATCATCATGCTGACCGCGCGCGGCGAGGAGAGCGACCGGGTGCGCGGGCTTTCGACCGGCGCCGACGACTATCTGGTCAAACCGTTTTCGACACCGGAATTCATGGCCAGGGTCAAGGCGCTGCTGCGGCGCGCCAAGCCGGAAGTGCTGTCCAGCGTGCTGAAGGTCGGCGACATCGTGCTCGATCGCGAATCGCACAGGGTCTATCGCAAGAAGAGCGAAATCAGGCTCGGGCCGACCGAATTCCGGCTGCTCGAGTTCATGATGCGGCATCCGGGCCGTGTCTTCTCGCGCAGCCAGTTACTCGATAATGTCTGGGGCGAGACAATCTACATCGACGAACGCACCGTCGACGTGCATGTCGGGCGGCTGCGCAAAGCCGTCAACAACGGCCGGATGCCGGATGTCATCCGCACCATCCGCGGTGCCGGCTATGCGATCAGGGAAGATTGACCCGCCTGGTCAGGCTACGTTCTTTCTGACGCTGGGCCTCATTTGCGCGCCCGGCGCGAAAATCTCCTGGTCGACGAAGCTTAGCGCCCGCATCGCGCAGCCTTCGCGGATCAGCGGCAATTCGTTCGGCTCTGTATCGAAGGAGATCGAGCCCGAATGCTGGCCGCCGGCGGTCTGGGCGATTGCCTTCCGCAAGGCCGGCTCGATCAGATCGAAGGCGGCGGCACTGGCGCCGACCATCGCGACCGGTGCCGGATCGATCAGCGCGAACAGCGAGCCGAGACCGAAACCCAGCGCTTCGCCGGCCTTGCGGTAGGCCTCGCGTTCCGGCCCATCTTTCTCGCGCGCCCGGGCCGCCAGTGCTCGCATGTCGGCGTCGCTGACGTCGGCGATCGGTTCGCTTTCTTCGCTCATCTGCCTGGCGTTGCGCCAGATGGCGTAGTTGCCGGCATAGGCCTCGATGCAGCCGCGCCGCCCGCAACGGCAGAGCGCGCCGCCCGGACGATGGATCATGTGGCCAAATTCGCCACCCGAGGAATGCGTCCCGGTGAACAGTTCGCCCTTCAGCACCAGCCCCATGCCGATGCCATGCGAAAGCAGGATGGCGATGAAGTCGTCGCGATAGCGATCCGGATTGCGCCAGCGCAAAGCCACCGCCATCATGTTGCAGTCGTTCTCCACCGTTGCCGGGATGCCGAATTCGTCCTCCAGCATGTCGGCAAAGGCGATGTCGGTCTGCGGCGTGATCGGCGACCACAGCATGGCGCGTGCAGGGGAGTCGGTAATGCCCTGAATCGCCAGGGCGATGCGGGCGACACTGCGGACGTCAAGGTCTGGATCCTGCAGCCGGCGCCGGACGATGGCCATGCATTCACGGATCAGCTCGTCGCGCGGCATGGTCAGCGTGTCCAGCCGGCGCTGTTCCTCGGCGACCACCTGTCCCGTATAGTCGATAATGGCGGCCGACAGGAAATTCAGCGACAACACCACGGTCAGCACCGCCGCCGCTTCCGGGTTGAGGGCGAGGCCGACCTGCGGACGACCGCGTTTCAACGAAACGGGCTCACTTGCCTTGCTCTCGGCGAGGATGCCTTCCCGTATCAGGTCGGAAGAGATCGCCGATATGGTCGAATGACTGAGGCCGGTAGTAGCTGCGATCTCAGTACGCGATGGCTGGCCGGCCCGGCGCACCGCCGAGATCACCATCGCCCGGTTGCGCCGGCGCAAATCGTCATGGCGGATTCCGACCGACATTGTTTTGCTTTCCTCCCGGTTGCGGCGGCCGCTCATGAACCGGAAGCCGTCGGTAATGTCCGACAAATAGTGTCGGACGCAGGCAAATAGTGTCAGATGCAGGTTGCGCTGTCATCGTTTATTCCGACGCTCGAAAAAACTCGCAGAGTCATCAAAATCCATCAGAATCGATGTTGACAGCAGCCGGAGATCGGGCCAGTATTTTTTCGAGGCTCGAAAAAATTAGAGCTTCTAAGCTGGTCTTTGAGCCAATTGGTCACGCCGTACGCGGCGCAGGGAGGATATGATGAAGAAATTCACGACCGCCATTCTGGCGGGTGTCGCCATGACGCTGGCGCTGGCGTCGGTGGCGCAGGCTAAAGACAAGGTCATCGGCGTTTCCTGGTCGAACTTCCAGGAAGAGCGCTGGAAGACCGACGAGGCCGCAATGAAGGCGGCCATTGAGGCCGCAGGCGACAAGTATATTTCCGCCGACGCACAGTCCAACCCCGGCAAGCAGCTCACCGACGTCGAGAGCCTGATCTCGCAGGGCGCCAGCGCACTGATCATCCTGGCGCAGGACGCCTCGGCCATCGGGCCGGCCGTGCAGAAGGCACTGGACGAAGGCATCCCGGTCGTCGGCTATGACCGGCTGATCGAGAACAAGGACGTGTTCTATCTGACCTTCGACAACAAGGAAGTCGGCCGCATGCAGGCCCGCGAAGTCTTCAAGGTGAAGCCGGAAGGCAACTACGTCTTCATCAAGGGTTCGGGTTCCGATCCGAATGCCGATTTCCTGTTTGCCGGTTCGATGGAGGTGCTGAAGGAGGCCATTGACGGCGGCAAGATCAAGAATGTCGGCGAGGCCTATACGGACGGCTGGCTGCCGGCCAACGCTCAGAAGAACATGGAACAGTTCCTGACCGCCAACGACAACAAGGTCGATGCCGTGGTCGCCGCTAATGACGGCACTGCCGGCGGCGTCGTCGCCGCGCTGACGGCGCAAGGGCTGGCCGGATCGGTTCCGGTTTCGGGCCAGGACGGCGACCACGCCGCGCTGAACCGCATCGCGCTCGGCACACAGACCGTGTCGGTGTGGAAGGATGCGCGCGAGCTCGGCAAGAATGCCGCCGAGATCGCCTCGCAACTGGCCGACGGCAAGCAGATGACCGACATTGCCGGCGTGAAGGATTTCACCACGCCCGGCGGCAATACCGTCAAGTCGCTGTTCCTGACCCCGGTCGCCATCACCAAGGACAACCTCAACGTCGTCATCGACGCCGGCTGGATCAAGAAAGAAGAGGTCTGCGCCGGGGTGACGGCTGGCACTGTTGCAGTCTGCAACTGAGCCGACGTTTCCGAAAAGTCCGAACGCCGCGGCCGCTCGCCGCGGCGTTTTTCCAACAAGAGTTGTTTTTCCGCTTCCGGCGGATAACTTCTAGGCTGCTTCCGGCATCCGCGGCAGACGGCAACCCGGCGGGAGAAACATCATGACCGACACGACGTCCAACACGCCGGTCGACAGCACGACAGACCGGGCACGGGAATCCGAACTCGGCATTGTTGCCCGATTTCTCAAGGCAACCGAACTCGACACGCGCATGCTCGGCATGGTCGGCGCGCTGCTGGTCATCTGGGTCGGCCTGCATGTCATTTCTAGCGTACGGCTCGGCGTCAATCCGTTCGACTTCGACAGCCGGACCTTCCTGACGCCACGCAATCTCTGGAACCTGTCGGTGCAGACTTCGGCCGTGGCCATAATGGCCGCCGGAATGGTGCTGGTTATCGTCATGCGCAATATCGACCTGTCGGTCGGCTCCGCCGAAGGCCTGATCGGCGTGGTCATGGGTTTTGCGCAGGTGCATTTCCTGGTGCGAATGGTCGGTCTGCAATTAGGCAACCCCTGGATCTGGATCCTGGCGCTGGCCATCGGCCTCGCGCTTGGCCTTCTGATCGGAGCGTTCCAGGGATACATCATCGCTTATCTCGAGGTGCCGGCCTTCATCGTGACGCTGGGCGGCCTTCTGGTCTGGCGGGGTGCCGCATGGTGGGTCGCCAGTGGGCAGACGATTGCGCCGCTGGATGCCACTTTCCAGCTGATGGGCGGCGGACCGACGGGTTCGATCGGTGCGCGATGGAGCTGGATCGTCGGAATTGTCGCGTGCCTGGCGGTTGTGTTCATGCTGCTCAACGGGCGGGTGCAGCGCAAGCGGTTCCGCTTCCCGTTACGCCCGATCTGGGCCGAGACGTTCCTCGGGGCCGTCACTTGCCTTGTCATCATGGGCGCCATATGGCTTGCCAATTCCTATCCTTGGCCGGTCGGCATCGTGAACAGATATGCGGCGGCCAACAATATAACCGTTCCCGAAGGCGGGCTGTTCATCGCCCATGGCATCGCCATACCCGTGCTGATGGCTGTAGCCGTAGGGCTGATCATGACCTTCATCGCCAAGCGTACCCGTTTCGGCCGCTATGTCTTCGCCATCGGCGGCAATCCGGAAGCAGCCAACCTTGCCGGTATCAACACGCGCTGGGTGACCATGAAGGTGTTCATGATCATGGGCGTGCTGGCGACGATCGCCGCAGCGATCTCGTCAGCCAGGCAGAACTCGTCGACCAATGCGCTGGGCACGCTGGACGAGCTCCTGGTCATCGCGGCGGCGGTGATCGGCGGCACGTCGCTCGCCGGCGGCTCCGGCACAGTGCTCGGCGCCATGCTCGGCGCGCTTTTGATGCAGTCGCTGCAGTCCGGTATGGTGCTGCTCGGCATCGATTCGCCGCTGCAGAGCATCGTTGTCGGAGCCGTGCTGGTGGTCGCGGTGTGGCTCGATACCGTCTATCGCAAACGGGTCTGAGCATGATCCCGCAAGGTGGAAACCGGTTTTCGTACAACTTGATGCTCAAGCAGGATCTATAGGGAGGAAGGACGAGCATGGCAGACAAAACCGCTCCCACGCCGCTGATCGACATGCGCAACATCTCCATCGCTTTCGGCGGCATTCGCGCCGTCGACGATGCCTCTGTCGACCTTTTCCCGGGCGAGGTGATGGCTTTGCTCGGTCACAACGGTGCCGGCAAATCGACGTTGATAAAAATCCTGTCCGGCGCCTACAAGCGCGATGCGGGCCAGATTTTCGTCAACGGCGAGGAAGCTTCGATCTCCAATCCCCGCGACGCCAAGAAGTACGGCATCGAGACGATCTACCAGACGCTGGCGCTGGCCGACAATGTCGATGCGGCCGCCAACCTGTTTCTCGGCCGCGAGCTGATGACCGGCTGGGGTACGCTCGACGACGTCGCCATGGAGGCCGAGGCGCGCAAGGTGATGGGCAGGCTCAATCCGCGTTTCCAACGCTTCAAGGAGCCGGTGGTAAAGCTTTCGGGCGGCCAGCGGCAGTCGGTGGCGATCGCCCGCGCCATCCTGTTCAATGCTCGCATCCTGATCATGGACGAGCCGACGGCGGCACTCGGGCCGCAAGAGACGGCGCAGGTCGGCGAACTGGTCAGGCAGCTCAAGTCCGACGGCATCGGCATCTTCCTGATCAGCCATGATATTCACGACGTGTTCGAGCTTGCCGACCGTGTCTGCGTCATGAAGAACGGTCGGGTTGTCGGAACGACGCGCACAACCGACGTCACCCAGGACGAGGTGCTCGGCATGATCATCCTCGGCAAGTGCCCACCCGGCGCCATTCCGGGGCCGGGCGCGCTGAAGATCGCCGCATGAACGAGAATTAGCCGGCTAATCACAAGCCGCCAAAATGTGCCAGCCGTCACCATGCATTGGCCTCGCCATTGTGTTGGCGTCAGGACTTGCCCATAAAGATGCCGAACCGTCCACGGGACGTATCAGCAATTGAAGAAGCTTTTTCCGACCGTCGCTTTTATCGCCGTCGCGCTGATCAGCCTGACGATGGCGGGTTTTGCCTATTTTGCCACCCAGGAGGCGGCCCGCATTAAATTCGAGGCGACGGCAGACGACGCGCTTAACCGGATCGAAAGCCGCATCGACTTGGACCTGTCGCTGCTGCGTTCGACCCGGGCGCTGTTCGACGCACGCAATGGCGGTATCTCGCAGGGCGAGTTCAAGGCCTTCTTCAACGCGCTCGACATCGAGAATAATTTCGCCGGCCTGCGCGGCATCGGTTTCCTTCGCCTGGCGAAAACTGGCAACGAGGCGGCGGTCGAGCGCGACATCCTGCACGATCACGGCGCAAGCCATCCGATCTATCCCGACACGAACTTACCGTGGCGTACGCCCATCGTGCTGTTCGAACCGCTGGATCCGTCCAACAAATCCAGCATCGGCTACGACATGTTCACCGGGCCGGCGCGGCGCGAGGCGATCGAAAAGGCGATGACCGACGACCAGCAGCACGCCAGCGGGCTCGTGCAGTTCGGCAAGGATACGGGTGCCGCGCAGACCTTTACCGGGTTCCTCGTCTTCGTCCGGCTCAATGTCGAAACCGCGCCGGACGCCGTGAACGCGACGAGATCCTCGACTGCCGGCTTCCTTTATGCGGCCTTCCGCGCCCGTGATCTGTTCCAGGCTGCGCTCAGCCGGGCACCATTGCTGCCGGTCAACACCGAGATCTATGACGGCACGGTGGACAGCGACAACCTGCTGTTCCAATCGGAAACGCCGCCTGTTTCGAGCCTCGGCGACAGGCTGCTGGTCACCCGCAAGATCACCGTCGCCGGCCGGCCGTGGGTCGTCCTGTTCAGGCCGACAAGTGCTTTCTCGCAACCTTCCTCGCGCGCCATCCCGGTGATGCTCGGATTGTTCGGACTGCTGCTTGCGGGCGCCATCGCGCTGGTGGCCCGCTATCAGGAGCGGGCCTATGAGGCGGTCTCGCTGCTTCACGAAACGACCGAAAAGAGCCTGCTGGAAAAAGACCTGATGCTGCAGGAGATGAAGCATCGCATCAAGAACTCGATCACGCGGGTGCTGGCAATCGCGCGCCAGACAGCATCGCACACGACCGACGTCCAGGAATTCTCGGCTTCTTTCTCGGCCCGGCTGCAGGCGATGGCGGCTTCCCAGGACATGCTGACGCGCTCACGCTGGCAGAAAGCCGATCTCGGCGACCTGCTGCGCATCGAGCTAGGCCAGGTGTTCGGCAGCGAGCTTCCTGAAGGGCTGCTGTCGGGACCGCAGGTTCTTCTCGATGAAAAGACGACGCAGGCACTCGGCCTCGTCTTTCACGAACTGGCGACGAATGCGCTGAAGCATGGCGAAGCCGGCAATTCAGTCGGTGCGCTGAAGGTCGACTGGTCGCTCGACGCCCGTAGCGGCACCCGGACATTGGCTCTCAACTGGCGCGAGGCCGGTCAGAAGAAGCTCGAGACACCGGCAAAGAGCGGTTTTGGCACCAGACTGATCGATCTCAACGTCACGCGCGAATTGCGTGGCACAATCAGGCGCGATTTTCGCGAAGATGGCTTGAACGTGGAAATCAAGGTTCCGCTGCCGGCCTGAAACGCCGTCTCGTGGGCCGCGTCGCAACAGCGCTCTAAAAGGGCAAACGCGGAGACAGGTGGCCTGCCTCCGCGTTTGCTGTTCGCCTGGAGCTCGAAACTAGTTGCAGCGAGCTGTGTAAATCCGGCCGTGACGATCTCTGTATTGGCAGTAGCCATTTTGCAGACGGCGAACGAGCAGACCGCCAATCGCACCAGCGCCGGCGCCGATCAAAGCGCCCTTGCCGCCGCCGACAGCGCCACCAATGAGCGCGCCGCCCACAGTGCCGATACCCACGTTCTCTTCCGTGGTGGTGCAGCCGCTGACCGCAACCACGGCAACCATGGCAATAATCATCTTCCGCATGGAGTCATCCTCACTTTTGTCCTCACTTTAATAAGCTCCAGCCGCCATTTAGCATGAAAGTACGGCCTTTGCCCGCACGATTTCATTGTTGATTAAGATAGTCTTTTTCGGGGCGTGCGCCGTTCGATGCTACCACGAACCCGGAAATCTCCAAGGACGCATCGAGCGTGCCGCTGGGACGCACGTTCCAGACGATCCTGTCATAGTCGTCCTCGAGCACCGGATCGACGGCAAGGCATCTGGCGACGACATGTTGGGCCTGGCCCGGCAGGTCGGTGACCGCGAACGGGCACGGCCGAGCACTCGGGCAGTGGTTTCAAAGCGATCAAGCAGAGGCGAGTTCGATTCAGATCAGTTGGGACGCGGCGGTCAGGACGATCGCGGCCATAAGCGCGATAGCGGCGAAGCGGAGGGGCGAAGCACGAGGCGCGGGCGCTGCGGACGCGTCGGGATCCTGAAAACCGCCCATCGAGACGCGAGCGGCCTGTTCCAGTCTGTTCAAGTCGGCAGCCGTCAAGGCCCATTCCCTTCATTTTGTGCCAAACTCAATCCGGTGGATCGACACGTTCGCACAGGATCGGACTTTATGGTGAACAGTCGGTTAAAGATGGCGATGCGCAGCAAGCCTTCGCGCGGCGACCGCCGCTCGTTAATCCGTCTCGAAATTGCCGTGAGGAACGACAAGGCGGTATTCGAGGCGGTTCCCGGTGATCTCAAGTGTCGCCGTTCCATTCAATGAAGTGGGCACGACGCGTTCGAGCGCGACGCTGCCAAAACGCTTCTCACTGCGCTGATTGTCGTTGGCTCCGATCACTTCGGCCCATGTCAGCGACAGCGCAGGCTCGCCAGCGGAAGCTGCCGTCAGATCGGCCGTCACCTCGACGAAACCGTCGCTGCGCGACAGTGCGCCATAGCTGACCGAATTGACGGCGAGCTCATGCATGGCCAAGCCGATGTGCAAGGCGGCATTGGGGTTGAGATATGGATTTGCGCCGCGGAAGCGTAGGCTGTGCAAGGGATCCGCGCCGTACCTGCCGACCTGACCGGAAACCAGCTCGCGCAGCGCCGCTCCCCGCCAGTTGGATGACGTAACCAAATCCTGCGAGGAGGCCAGCGACTGCAATCGGCCGCGGAAGCGCGTCAGGAAATCGTCAATGCTGCCGGAATAACGGCCCGTCTGGGTGGCGATACTCTGGATGATGGCCAAAAGGTTCTTGGAGCGATGACTGACTTCGCGCAGCAGCGCCTTCAACGTCTGCTCCCGGCGTTTCTGCTCGGTTGTTTCGACCATGGTGGTCACGACGCCCTGCACCGCGCCGGTCTCGCTGCGGTCGGCGTCTATCCACACCTGAAACCAGCGGGCGCCGTCATCGGCCGGCACGCTGAGTTCAAGATGTTGAGGATTGCCGGAGACGATGACGTCGTGCTTGGCGGCGCCGATACGCTCTGCCTGCGCCGGCGGCAAGATGCCGGTGTTGTCGGAGGCATCGGAAGTCCAGGGCGCGCGCATGTTGCGCGCCCACACCGTCTTCATCTCGCGATCCTGGTACAGGACGGAAATCCCGGCATTGTGCAGTGCATGGAGAAGGGCCCGGCCAAGCTGCATCCCGCTTTCGGCGGGATGCAAAGCGATGATCTCATCACTCTGGCCGCGGTCTTTCATTTTTCCGACTCTGGAACGCATCGGTCAATTTGCTCAACCCATGTCGGGCTGAACGGTTCGCGGAAAAATGGGTTCCAAAAGGAGGAGGTTCGTATCAAGCCTTAAAAAGCGGTCCGCCGAGCGGCATCCCGTTGGAGGACACTGCCCGGCGGTGGCTGGAAACCGTTTGAGGGGTGCGGCTTCCAGTGTTCGCTTGAATGGCCGCTTGGCATTCACGCTCGTCTGATCAGGCCGGCAATAAGCGATATGATCAGGAAGGCGAGAAAGATGAAGAACAATATCTGCGCTATGCCGGCCGAGGTGCCAGCGATGCCGCCGAAACCAAGCGCACCGGCGATAATCGCCACGACGAGAAATACGAGCGCCCAGTAAAGCATGATCGATCTCCTTCCAATGCTGCGGTGAAAACGTGATTCGCCTCCGTTTGTTCCACCATTTTCCGAAAAAGACGATGCTGAAAATCTTCAGGGCCCGAATTGCCGCGGTGTGTGGAAAGGTCCAGTTGGTTGCCCCAGTTGGTTGCCAGTGAATTGAGCCGGCGTCACGCCCATCTGATCCGAGAGAGCGGCTGTCTCGGCGGCCGCAGTTCGGCCGTCCGCTGTTTCATGCCGCGGCTTTCGCGTGCCGGTCAAAGAACAGGGCCTGGCTGATAAGAGCCTTGACCATGTCCGGATTGAACGGCTTGGTAACCAGGAAAGCCGGTTCCGGCCGCTCGCCGGTGAGCAGGCGCTCGGGAAAGGCGGTGATGAAGATCACCGGTACCGAGGTCGACGACAGGATCTCATTGACGGCCGCTATGCCCGAACTTCCGTCGGCAAGCTGGATATCGGCAAGCACCATCTTTGGCCGCGCCTTGCCGAACATCGCCACCGCCTCGGCGTGGGTGCGCGCCGTTCCGACGACGCGGTGGCCGAGGCTTTCGACCATTTCCTCGATATCCATGGCGATCAGCGGCTCATCCTCGATGATCAGCACGTCGGTTGCCACCTGACGGGAGATCTCGTTGCTCGCCTGCGCGAGAAGTTCGGAGAATTGCTGTTCGTCGACGTCGAGAATCTCCGCCGCCTCGTCTTCGCTGAAGCCTTCGACCGCAACCAGCAGAAAGGCTTGGCGGGGACGAGGCGCAATTGCATTCAGATTGGCCGCGGCGCGCTGTTCCCATGCCGACTGGGCATGCTCCTGCGGAACGCGAATGGCCACCGAGGTGAAGAGCTTGGCAAAGACCTTGTAGAGCGCGATACGGTCGTTCGATGCGTCCGGAAAGATGTCGACATCGGCAATGATGGCCTCGAGCATTGCGGCGACCAGCGCGTCGCCGCTCTCTTGCGATCCGGATACGGCGCGCGAGAAGCGGCGCAGGAACGGCAGGTGCGGAGCGATGGTTGCTGATAGGCTCATAGTGGACGTCTCCCTCATATGACGTGATTGCATGTTACAGCTAAAAACGGTTTGCAAGCCTAGCTATTGAAACGCTGGCTCCTTGAAAAAGGTTCCAATCGTGCGGAACTAATATGTGAGGCTGGCGTTTAAAGGCGGGTTGGGCAACCAGACGAGGCTGCCGCTTGCATTGCGTTATGTGTTGAAGGGCGGCTTAAGGCTGGGACAAAAGGGCGAAATGAAGAACATGACGAAAGCTACCATGGGTGGCGTTGGCAACGGGCGCCGGGCTGCTTCCCGCGACCCGCTTGGGCCGAACTCGGAAATCGGCCGCAAACTCAAACAATACTATGACGAGCTGGTCTCCGACAATGTGCCGGATCGCTTCGCCCAACTGCTCAGCCAGTTGGAAAAGGCCGAACCTGTACAAAAGAAGGACTGAGGCATGGCGGCCGTCTCCCAGGGCTTCAAGACCGACTTGCTCGGCTCGATCCCGAGCCTGCGGGCTTTTGCCGTGTCGCTGACGCAAAACGCCGACAAGGCCGACGACCTGGTGCAGGAAACATTGGTCAAGGCCTGGGACAAGCATGAAAGCTTCCAGCCCGGCACCAACCTGAAGGCATGGCTGTTCACGATCTTGCGCAACGAATTCTATTCGCAGATGCGCAAGCGCGGCCGCGAGGTGCAGGACAGTGATGGCGTCATGACGGCCAGGCTTGCCGTTCACCCGGCCCAGCACGGCCAGCTTGACCTCGAAGACTTTCGCGGCGCGCTCGAGTTGCTGCCAGAAGACCAGCGCGAAGCCATTATCCTCATCGGCGCGTCGGGCTTCTCCTACGAGGAAGCGGCCGAGATCTGCGGCTGCGCCGTCGGAACGATCAAGAGCCGCGTCAGCCGCGCCCGCACACGGCTGCAGGAAATCCTGAAGATCTCCGGTGAAGACGAGTATGGCCCGGACGCAATTTCGGCTCAGGTAACTGGGTCGACTGCTGCGTGAAGCGCCGGCGTGTTCGAACCGCTCCGCGCCTCAGCGAAGAGGCGTGCGCCTGCAGGCCGTTACCACTGCCTCGACGAGATCGTCTCCCGAATAGGGCTTGGTGACCAGCCTGACGCCGGGAAAGGATTTCTTGATCTCGTCGGTATCCGAATAGCCCGAGGCGAAGACGAACGGGATGCCCGCTTCACGCAGCCGCGAAGCAAATTGGAGCGTCGAAACGCCGCTCAGCATGAGGTCGACGATGGCCACATCGAACTGCGCGGCAACGTCTTGCTGTTCGATCTCAGTCAGATCACGGGCGATGACCACATCGAGCGCGCCGTAGTCGCGGCAAAGCTGCTCGATATCCATGGCAATCAGGAACTCATCTTCCAGGATAAGAATCCGCAAACCCTCAAGTGATGCGCGCACGCAGCAATATCTCCTTAAATGCGTCTCTAACGTGAAACGGGGGAAGTCATGATCGTTATTTGGCATGCTGTCATTTAAAAAAGACGTGCCGGCGCGGATGCGTCGGCCTCGGCCCGTGCAAGGCATTTGCAACGCGCGCTGCCGGAGATAGGGTTAGAAGAGGTTCGTGCCGGAACCTTGGGGTCTGTCGGGCGTTTCGACCGAGCAAAAGCATGGAGAGTGAAGCAATGGCGACTGCCGCAGGAAAGGCCGCGAACGAAGCCCGCACGAATTCCGATATTGAGGCCGACATCGCACAATTGAAGGCCGACATCGACCAACTTACCAAGCTGTTGGCCAAAACTGGCGAACATGGCTACGGGGCAGCACGGCGAGCCGCCGCCGAAAGCGTCGAGCAGTTGCGAACCCAGGGCGAGGCAGCCTTCGACAGCCTGCGCAGCAACGCCAGGGATATCGAGGCGCAGATGATAGCGCATATGCGCGAAAAACCGGTGACTTCGCTGGCGATCGCCGCAGGCGTCGGATTCCTCTTCGCGCTTCTCGCGCGCCGTTAGTTCTGCACGCATGGGAATGCTTGCATCGCTGATCTCGGGCCTCGCCTCGGGCGAAACCATTGCGGCGGTGCAACGCGCACGCGTCGCTGCGATTGTCTATTCGATCGCAGCGCTCGCGGCGCTGTGCGGCCTCGGCTTCCTCGTCGGGGCGGCCTATATCTGGACGGCGGCCCGCTATGGGCCGATGGCAGCTTCCCTGAGCTTCGGGATCGGCTTTCTCGCAATCGCCGGTCTCATCCTGCTCGTCTACCGGATGTCGGCCGGCTCGCGCGCCAGGCGCCGGGCGAAGCGACGCAACGCCGACATGAAGGCTATCGGCATCACTGCGGCACTCGCCGTGCTGCCGGCGCTGCTCAAGGGCAAAGGTGGCCCGGGGAAGGCCGGACTGGGCGCGATTCTCGGCCCGGCGATAGCACTCGCCGCCTACGCTATCTACCGCGAGAACGTGAAGCGCGGCTCCGATGATCCGGATACCGGCAAACGGGAATAGTTCGGAGGGGATAGTTCGGGGCAAACGATTCTGGCGCCGGTCGCAAAATGCTGGCCTCACAAATCTTCGAGCGGAATCGATATTTCGGCGACCACGCCGTCCGGCCGGAATTCATGGGTCACCTCGCTGGAAATGACCTTGGCCAGGCTGCGGCGGATCAGGATCGAGCCGAAGCCATGGCGTTCGGGCGGCGCAACCCGCGGGCCGCCGCTTTCACGCCAGGCCAGCAACAGACGCCGTGCGCCCTTCCTGCCTTGTACCCTCCAATCGAGATCGACCTTTCCGGAGGAAACCGAGAGCGACCCGTATTGCAGTGCGTTGCTTGCCAGTTCATGCAGGATCAGCCCGAGCCCGACTGCCTGGTCGGGTGAGAGCAGGACATCGGCGCCGGAGATCGCCATGCGCGATTGTCCGGCGGCTTGGAACGGCTTTAGCTCGATCTCCACCAGCTCGCGGATGCCGATACCGCGCCACTCGCGGTCCGACAGCAGGCTGTGCGCAACGCCCAGTGCCTGCAGCCTGGCGCTGAAGGCTTCGAGGAATTCGCTTGGCTGGCGGGCATGGCGAACGGTCTGCGTCGCCAGCGCCTGTACGGTTGCCAAAGTGTTCTTGACGCGGTGATTGAGCTCGCGCAGCAACAGCCGTTGACGTTCGTCGCCAAGTTTGCGTTCGGTAATGTCGTAGTTGACGCCGAAGATAAGCGTTGGCTTGCCCTCGCCGTCGCGTTCTATGACGCGGCCGCGCGTTGCGATCCATCGCGGCGGATCGAGGCCTTTGACACGGTATTCGCCAAAATAATCGTCGCTGCCGGTCAGCGCGTCGCGAAAGCGTGTTTCGGTCTGGTGAACGTCGCGCGGGTCGATGGCGGTCAGGATGTCGCGCGCCCTCAGCCTGTTCGATTTCGGCAGGTTGAATAATTCGGACAGCAGGACATCGCAGTCGATCATATCGCTGCGGATATCCCATGCCCAGCTGGCAAGCGAAGCCGCGTCGAGCGCGATAGCGCGCCGCTTTTCCTCTCGAACCAGTGCTGCCTTGGCAATCGCCGCACTGCGGGTTGCATCCTTCAGCGTGAACAGGCTGGCGGCAAGGCCGGCCAGCGCCGACAGGTGGTCGAGCTGGACAGAGGAGGGACGTGCGTGCGGCTTCCGGTCGAGCACGCACAGCGTGCCGATCAGCGCGCCGTCGATTACGATGGGCACGCCTGCGTAAAAGCGGATATGATGCTCGCCGGTGACCAGCGGATTGGCTTTGAACCGCGGATCCGCCGCCGCGTCGGCCACCACCATCGGCACGTTGCCGGCTGCGATGGTATAGGCGCAGAACGATGTCTCGGTTGCGGTTTCGGTCTCGTCGAGGCCGATACAGGACTTGAACCACTGCCGCTCGGCATCGACCAGCGTGATCAGTGCGACAGACGTTTGCATCGCCGAAGCGGCAAGACCGCCGATACGATCGAAATCAGGGTCGGCAGCCCCGTCCAGCGTGTCGAGGCCGTGCAGCACGGCAAGACGGTCCGCGGCGCCCACCACACGGCGAATATCGGCCGGCAGGCCCGGCGTGTTCTGGCTATTGTCGTCCACTATGCCCCCGGTGGCCGGCTCCGCTGATTGGTCAGGCCAACCGGCCCGTCTGCCGCCTTGCAGAGCCGGAACTTTCGCGGCGGGGGACCGTTACCAGCCAACGCCCCGCCAGTTACGCCTGCCGGCGCCAAATATGGAGCCAGACAATGCCAAAAACCATTCCTGAAAACAAAGCCCGTCAAGGGCGGCGGGGTCGGCATGTCCTTCGTATCCTGATCGCCGCGCTGTTGCTGGCTTTTATCGCCTGGGGCGTCGCCGAAATCTACGGCTGGATGATCGAGACGCCGAAGACCGAACAGGGCAACACGCCCAGCGGCTAGGTTCTCTCCATCGCTCGCGCCAGTTTGCATCACACAACCCCACATCACGCATCCCACGTCAGGCAACCTTTGCCTCGGCGGCGCGCGCAGGGACGAGAACATTCAACGCGCGCGGATGGATTTCGACGGTCGTCTCGCGATCGAGCTTTACCAGTTCGCCGTCCATGACGGCCTGAACTTTCCTGTTCCTCGAATGGATTGTCAAAACGGCGCGGTTTGCCTGATGAATTTCGACATGCTCGTTGCCGCGCCATTTGCCACGGGCGACGTCAAAGAGGAACCTGATCAACTCGCCGCGCCGCCGCGCCACGGTGACATAGATGCCCAGCACGCCGCCTGCCGGATTATCGGCATAGGGCAGGTGGCCCTCGCCAAACAGATTGTTGGTGATGCCGATACCGGTGATCCGGGTTCTGATCTCGGCCTCGCCGATCGTCAGCGTTACGTTCATCGCCGGTGGATTGTTGATCGTCGCCCAAGCGGCTCGCACCGAGGCGCGCATCTTCCCCAACCGCGAGCCGAATTCCATCTTCTGGCGCAGTTGCACCATCCTGGCGTGCATGCCGATCGAGAATTGATGCACGAAAGGCCGGCCGTTGGCTGTTGCAATGTCAATCGCCATCACCTCGCCGTCGGCAAACGATTTCAGTGCCGCATCGAGGGTCTGCGGAATACCGAGGCCGCGCGCAAAAAGGTTCATTGTGCCAGCCGGCAGAATTGCCAGCGCCTTCTCCCCATTCATCAAACGGGCTGCCGCGGCCGAAATGGTTCCGTCGCCGCCGCCAGCCAGCACGACGTCGATGCCGCGCCTGGAAGCTATGTCGTCCAGCGTGGCGACGATATCCTTGCCGGCGGCGATGTCGATATCGATCGAGTGACCAGCAGCCTCAAGCGTACCGCGGATCCGGCCGGCGAAGGCCTCAAGATCGATGGTGCGCAGGGTGCCGCCGTCCTTGTTCAGCACCGCTGCAAACCGCATGGCCGCTCCATTTTTCCAGCACCTATCCGGCCGGGACGGGGTCCCAGCCGGGAGTGGAACGGGGCGGCCGAGAAAATGTTCCTTTCGACCAGCGTGGCGAATCCGAGAACCTTCGACATGGCACCGGGTGCGCCACGGCTTTTTTCGGAACAACAGTGTGGTCACAACGTTGTGAACATGCAGAAGACGCTGCGCCCGCAGCGACGCTATGCGGGCACGGCGTGCACGAAATCACCGACGAGGAGACACTAAGATGATCCGCACCCTTTTAACCACGACAGCAGTCGCAACATTGATTGCGACGGGTGCATTTGCGCAATCGGCGACGACCCCGGCGCCGGCGCAAGCACCCGCCGTAGAGAATTCCGCTCCAGCCGCTCCGGTGCAACGCGCCGAGGGCAGTCTTGTCACCAATATCATCGGCGAGTCGGTTTATAACGGCACCGGCGACAATGCAGAGAATATCGGCAAGGTCACCGATGTCGTCTTCGACGAACGCGGCCAGGTAAAATCCATCGTCATCGGCGTCGGCGGGTTCCTCGGCATTGGGACCAAGAACGTCGCCTTCGACTTCAGCAAGATGCAATGGGCCGAAAGAAATGGCGATCGCTGGCTGATAGCGCAAACGACGAAGGATGAGCTGACGGCTCATCCGGATTTCGACCGCAAGCCCTATGATCCGGCGCCTGCGGCGACAGACACCACGGCTACGGCTCCTGCCGCTCCGTCGACCTCCACCGATACGGCGCAGAACGCCCCGGCGGCGCCGGCCGGTAACAACCCCGCTCCGGTCGTGAAGCGCGCGGAAGGCAATCTTGCCACCAATATCATCGGCGAGACCGTCTACAACGGTACCGGCGACGACGCCCAGAACATCGGCGACGTAAACGACATCGTCATCAACAAGGAAGCCAAGGCGCAATCGCTGGTCATCGGTGTCGGCGGCTTCCTCGGCATAGGTGAAAAGAACGTCGCCTATGATTTCGACAAGGCGCAGTGGGCCGAGAGGAACGGCGATCGCTGGCTGGTTGCCCAAACCACCAGGGAAGAGCTGACGGCGCAGCCGGATTTCGACCGCAAGCCCTATGATCCGGCCCCGGCGACCACAGCGTCGAACGATGCCGCGGCTAATGCGCCAGCCGTCGTCACGCCTACTGTGACGGCCAGCAACACTGCCACGACCGATAACACTGCGACGACCAACAACACTGACCAGGCCAGTAAGACGGCTCAAAATGCCCCAGCGCCCGCAACGACGGCAGACCAGACCAAGACCGGGTCGATCGACAAGTCGACACTGACTGAAATGCCGATAGGCGAAATCCGGGCCGAGGATCTGGTCGGAACAACCGTCTACGGCGCCAACGATGTCAATGTCGGCGAGATCGGCGATATCGTGCTGGGCGGCGACAAGAAGGTCGACGCAGTCATCATCGACGTCGGCGGCTTCCTTGGCATCGGCGAGAAGGAGGTGGCGGTCGGCATGGACAACCTGAAATTCATGACCGACAGGAACGGCAAGCGCTATCTCTACACGAACTTCACCAAGGAGCAGCTTGAGGCGCAGGCCCCCTATGACAAGGCCAGCTATGCGCAAAATCGCGAGAAACAGCGCATGATCATGCGCTAAGCTGCGCACAGGCCGACAGAGAACCCCGCCCCGGCAACGGCGCGGGCTTTGCTTATCTCGAGGGGAAGCCGGCGACATGGCCGGCAACGCCATTGTCCGTCAATTCGGCGAGCGCCAGCGACTGGTCGAGATGCTCGGCCCGCCAGGCGAGCAACTTCTCGGCAAATTCCAGCCGTGCCAGCAGATAGGCTGGGTCGTCAGCGACATTGGTCAACTCGCGCGCATCCTTCTCCAGGTCGAAGAGCAAGGGCGGCAGGCCTCCGCCGAAATGCACATATTTGAATTTTTGCGTGCGAACGACGGCGAGATTGCACTGACGCGGACCGACGCCGAAATACCGTTCGGCATCACCATCCGCGATCGAGCGGAAATCGAACTCCCAATGCGCCGCATCGCGCCAATTGTCCGGCTCCGTTGCGTCCAGGAAAGGCGCCAGCGAGCGGCCGTCGAGATGCGGCAGCACTTCGCCGCCAGTGAGCTCGAGCCCAGTGAGCTCAAGCAAGGTCGGCGCCAAATCCACCGCCTCGGTGAAGCGGTCGACGCTGCTGCCGGCAGCCTTGCGGCGGCGCGGATCGCGAATGATCAGCGGAATATGGAAGCTGCAGTCGAAGAAGCCGCCCTTGCCCAGCATGAAATGGTCGCCCATCATCTCGGCGTGGTCGGAGGTCAGCACGATGACGGTGTCGTCCCATGCATCGGCCGCCTTGACCGCTTGCCAGACGCGGCCAAGCTGCGCGTCGACCTCCGAGATCATGCCGTAATAGAGCGCCCGGATGCGGCGAAAATTATCGTCGCCCCAGTCGCGCACCTTGCCCTCCGAGCCGGGACGGAATCTCGACCGTTCCTGCCGGTTAAGTTCATAGGCGAGATAAGGGTGGCTTGCTGCTTCGGCCTGCCAGCTTTCCGCGCGGTCAAAAGCTGGACCGATGGCCGGATCGTACATGGCGTTGTAAGGCGCCGGCACGATGAAGGGCGGGTGGGGGCTGATGAAGGAAAGATGCGCGAACCACGGGGCATCGCGCTCCTGCTCGCCGAGCCAGCGGATGAATTCGCCGGCCAGGAAGGCCGACGGCGTCTCGTCCTTCGAATAGATTGGCGGACCGTTGCTGATCGCGCCGTCGTTTTCCAGGATTTCGCCCGCCGGGCGGTGAATGGCGGGGGAGCCGGCGCCGGCATCGACGCCGCGCGCCTTGAGCCATGACAGCCAGGGCTTCTGGTGCTCGGGCAGAAGCTGGCGCACGGTGAAGCCGGGCAGCACGCCTTCATAGCTTTTCAGCTGCGGGTCGCCAGGCGCCAGCGTGCGCGGGTCGCGCGCCATGTCGGTATAACCGAACAGCGTCGGATCATAGCCGAGGGCGCGTGCCCAGAGGGCTATGTTGCCGTGGCGGGCGTCGAGCGGCGTGCCGTTGCGGCAGACACGATTGTTCATCTGGTAGAGGCCGGTGTAGAGGCAGGCGCGTGCCGGCGAGCAAGGTGCGGCGCCGCCATAGTGCTTCTGGAACAGAACGCCCTCGGCGGCCAGCGCGTCGGCATTGGGCGTTCTTACCACCTTGTGGCCAGCAGCTGACAGGCAGTCGCCGCGCCATTGATCGCAGGTGATCAGGAGAATGTTGGGGCGTTTTCCCGTCAACCGCGGTATCCTCATGCTGGCTACATGCGTCGTTCTTGGAGCGCAATTTCGACGAGTATGCAAGCCGGTCCAGTTTGCCGAATGGTGAACAAAACCTGCTTCGTCGTTCACTTTAACAGCACAGTCCATTCTGTGTTTGCCGCCTTTGCGGCCAGGAGGCGGATGCTCATATTTGCGTGGACAGCGGCAAGGGCCGCACCGGCACAAGGAAAGGAGCAGAAACATGCTCGACCAAGTCAAGGGCCTGCATCACGTCACCTCGATGGCCAGCGATGCGCGCCAGAACAATGAATTCTTCACCGGGACGCTCGGTCTGCGGCGGGTCAAGAAAACCGTCAATTTCGACGCACCCGATGTCTACCACCTCTATTACGGCGACGAGGTCGGCACGCCCGGCTCGGTGATGACCTACTTCCCGTTCCCGAACATCGGCAAAGGCCGCCATGGAATCGGCGAAGTCGGTACCACCGCTTACTCGGTGCCCGAAGGCACGCTCGGTTATTGGGAGAAACGGTTTGCCGAGCAAGGTGTCACTGGGCTGTCCCGCGAGGAGACGTTTGGCGAGAAGCGTCTTGCGTTCGCCGGTCCCGACGGCGACGGGTTTGCGCTGGTCGAGGACAGAGCGGACAACCGTGCGCCATGGGCCAAGGGTGGCATTCCCACCGACGAGGCGATCCGCGGCTTTCACTCGGTGTCGCTCAGGCTGAAAGATGGCGGCGCCACCGAAGAGCTGCTGAAATTCATGGGTTATGAGGAGGTCGACAAGTCCGGCAACGTCAGGCGGCTGGCGGTGAGGAACGGCAACGGCGCCGACGTCGTCGATATCGAATCGCTGCCAGGGGCCGGCTTCGCCAATCTCGGCGCCGGCTCGGTCCACCATGTCGCTTTCGCCGTCGAGAACCGCGCCAAGCAGATCGAAGTGCGCAAGGCGCTGCTCGATACAGGTTATGAGGTGACGCCGGTGATCGACCGCGATTATTTCTGGGCGATCTATTTCCGCACACCGGGCGGCGTGCTGTTCGAAGTCGCCACCAACGAGCCGGGCTTCGACCGCGACGAGGATACCGCCCATCTTGGCGAGGCGCTGAAGCTGCCGTCGCAACACCAGCATTTGCGGCCCTATCTCGAGCAGCATCTGCAGAAACTGGAAGACTGAGGGCAAGGTCATGAGCAAGGATTCGTATATTCACAAAGTGCTGCCCGGTTCGCCTGATGGACCGCTGCTCTTCGTCTTCCATGGCACCGGCGGCGACGAGGCCCAGCTTCTGTCGCTTGGACGCGATCTCGCGCCGCAAGCGACGATCGTCGCTCCGCGCGGCGATGTCTCGGAACAAGGCGCCGCACGCTTCTTCCGCCGGACCGGCGAGGGCGTTTACGATATGGGCGACATCACGCGAGCGACGGACAAGATGGCCGGCTTCGTCAAGGCACATGTCGAGACGGCAAGGCCATCTTCGGTGCTCGGCCTCGGTTACTCCAACGGCGCCAACATCCTGGCCTCGGTGCTGTTTGCCGAACCGTCGCTGTTCGACGCAACGGTGCTGATGCATCCGCTGATCCCGTTCGAGCCGGAGGTCAAGGGCAGCCTTGGCGGCAGCCGCATCCTGGTCACCGCCGGCAGGCGGGACCCGATCTGTCCGCCTGATTTGACGGCGCGGCTTGAAGCCTATTTGCGCGCCGATGGCGCCGATGTCACAGTCGAGTGGCATGACGGCGGCCATGAGGTGCGGCCGAGCGAGATCGAGGCGGCGCGGCGGTTGTTCGCCCTTGCGCCGGATGAAAGGACCGCAAGCCATGTCTGACCTATTGCCCGAGATCGAGATGGAGGACCGCGGCTCGAAGGGCCGCTACCTCCTGCGTGGGCCGGGCGGCGCCGAGGCTGAGATGACCTTCACCAAGATCGGCGAGCACCAGATCATCATCGACCATACCGAAGTGCCGGATGCATTTCGCGGCCAGGGCGCGGGGCTTCGCCTGGTCACCCGTGCCGTCGAGGATGCACGTGCGGCGGGCAAGACGATCATCCCGCTTTGCCCGTTCGCCAATGCCCAATTCCGCCGCCATCCGGAATGGGCGGACGTGCTGAAGCGGTAAGCACAGCCCCTCGATGAATGACAGGAGAAGGGGTGCGCGGCTTTACCGCGTGCCCCTTTGGCCATTGGAGGCGTACAAACACAGCGGCAACATGCGGGATTTGCGCAGAGCGCCAACCTTGCCTAAGTATTGCCAGCAACCGGCTCGCCGTCCGCGGCCCGACCACTTCAACCGAATGGCCCTCCATGACCGAATCCGATCTCGTTCCCGTCTTCGACGGCCACAACGACACGCTGCTCCGGCTCTACCAGTCGAAGGATGCGGACGTCGAAAAGCTGTTCGTCGAGGGGACGCCAGGTGGCCACATCGACCTGCCGCGCGCGAAGAAAGGCGGGTTTGCCGGCGGCATGTTCGCGATCTTCCCGCCGCCTGTCGAGAAATCCAAACGCGGCGCGGTGCCGCTGGCGCCGAGCGACAGCGAGCCCTTGCCACCCGAGATTCCGCGCGCCGATGCGCTCAACTCCACCGTAGCGATGGCCTCGATCCTGTTCAGGCTGGAGCGGGCTTCGGCACTTACTGTATGCCGCAGCGCCGGCGATGTGAGGAAGGCGATGGCGCAAGGCTCGATCGCGGCGGTCTTCCATATCGAAGGGGTCGAGGCGATCGACCCTGAGCTCACCCTGCTCGACGTTCTCCACGCAGCCGGCCTGCGCTCGCTCGGTATCGTCTGGAGCCGTCCCAATGCCTTCGGCCACGGCGTGCCGTTCCGTTTCCCGTCATCGCCCGATACAGGGGCGGGGCTGACCGATGCCGGCAAGGCGCTGGTGAAAGCCTGCAACCAGCTGAAGATCATGATCGATCTTTCGCATCTCAACGAAAAAGGTTTCCGCGACGTCGTCGAGATCAGCGACGCACCGCTGGTCGCGACCCATTCCAACGTGCACGCGATCTGCGGCCATTCGCGCAACCTCACCGAATGGCAGCTCGGCGCGATCCGCGACTCCGGCGGCATGGTCGGGCTGAACTTCGCCACCGGGTTCCTGCGCGAGGACGGCAGGATGAACGCCGACACCGGCCTCGACGTCATGGTGCGCCATGTCGATTCGCTGCTGCAGGCGCTGGGCGAAGACGGCGTCGGCCTAGGCTCGGATTTCGACGGCGCCATGATCCCGGCCGTGATAGGCGATGTTGCCGGCCTGCCAAGACTGCTCGACGCATTCGCGGCACGCGGCTTCGGGCGCGCGCTGATCGAGAAGATCGCCTATCGCAACTGGCTAGGCATGCTGGAAAGGACCATCGGCTAAGCGGGTGATGCCGGCTTGACCGGAACGCGTTTTGGGGGCGGACTATTCGAAACCCATGCGTTTAAGCCAGTCCTGGCCAATGCCGCGATCACGGATGATCGGCAGCGGATCCGTCGAATCCAGGCGTGCGCAGATGCGGTAGACCTCGAGCGTCTCGGCGTTCATCTCGCCGCGTTTGTAGAAGAACATGGCCGCGGCATAGCGGGTGCGGCCCGACCATTTTTCGCCGAGCGGCGTGTTGATCAGCTGCCACTGTTCGGCGGCTTCGGTGTCGAGTTCGGGACTGTCGGTGTCGTCGGCCATATTTAGAAATCCGCGGGCGGACTGGTGCGGCGGTCGAGTTTGATGACCAGCCGCGGCGCCAGTTTGGCACGCCTCAGCAGCTTTTGATATTGCAGCTCGCGCCTGGCGTAGATCTCGACCCAAGGTCCGCTGCAGGCGGGCTCGGCGGCGCTGATCTGGTCTGCATCGCCGGGATCGCTGCCTTTCGCCGACGGTGCCTTCGACGTCGTTTTCTCCAAGGATGCAATCTCGACGAGAACATTCGAATATGGGCAGCCGTGCAGAAGGTGCTTGACAGTGGCAAACACCGTCCCACTGATCTTCGCGGCCGAAGCCGATCGGCTAGCCGGCGATGCTGGAGACCATCACCCCGATGAAGACAACAGAGGCGCGCGAAGCCCTCCTCGAACCGGCGCGAAAAAGCGATTCCGATAAGCGCGGCCGCAAGGCGTCGAAAGAGACCAGGCAGCTTCAATTGATCGAAGCGACGATCGATTCACTGGCCAAGCGCGGCTATTCGGAGACGACGATGGCCGACGTTGCCGACGGCGCCGGCCTGTCTCGCGGCATCGTCAATTTCCATTTCGAGAGCAAGGAGAAGCTGCTCGTCGCGACCTTGCAATACATGTATGACGAGTATTCGGCGCATTGGCGCAGCGCCTTGCAAAAGGCCGGCGATGATCCCGCCTGCCAGTTGCAGGCATTGGTGGCGGCCGATTTCGACCGCTCGATCTGCAACAAGCGCAAGCTGGCTGCCTGGTGTGCCTTCTGGGGCGAGGCCAAATCGCGACCGAAATATCAGGCGCTGAGCAGCGCACGCGATGCCGTCTACCAGAACATCTTCATCGATCTTTGCGCGGCGCTCAAGCAGAGCGGCTTCTATGCCTATGAGCCGCAAGTCATGGCGCTGGCGCTCAGCGCCATGCTGGATGGTCTGTGGCTGCGTTTGATGATGGGCACCGAGGACGCCACACGCGAGACGGCGCTGCAGGCCGCGAACGAGTTCCTGTCTGCGGCATTCCCCAAGCACTATCCGAACTCTGCAGCCCGCGGTGGCAGGCCGGCGTGAACCATCAAAAAGAGGGTGGACCAGCAATGAAGACAATGATCCGGCCCCTGACATTCGAGAAGAGCAAGGCCGGCTAATGAAGTTCAAGATTGAACGAGCCGATGTGGCCATCGTCGGCGCCGGCTTCACCGGCCTGTCGGCCGCGCGTGAATTGAACCACGCCGGCATCGATGTCGTGCTGCTCGAAGCCCGCGACCGTGTCGGCGGCCGCGTCGAAGCCGTGCAGAACGGGCTCGGCGAGCGGATCGACAGCGGCGGCCAGTTCCTGTGCGAAGACATGCCGGAATTAATGGCGCTGGTGCGAGCGCGCGGCAAGACATTGGTCGAGACCCATGTCGCAGGCGAATTCGTCACGCAGCCGCGAATGAGCGAGGCGCAAGCCGGGCGCACTAACGGCACCGCGATGCGAATGCGCGAGCGGATGAATGCGATCGCACCGACCGACCCGACCATTGTCGGCTTGACGGTCGCGGCATGGCTCGATCGCCAGGCCGATCCCGACGATGCGAAGGCCGCCTTTCGGTCGATGATCGAGGGCCTGTGGTGCCTGGCAATGGAAAGGCTGCCGCTGTGGTACTTGATCGACAATGATCGCCGCATCACCAACGAGGTGTCGGAGCTGCAGTATTTCGTGGGCGAAACCATGCATTCGCTAGCGGATGATCTTGCGCGGGATCTCGGCGATCGACTGCGGCTGAATACAGCTGTCGAGGCCATTGAGCACGGGCCGGGAGGGGTTCGCGTCGTTTCGCCTGCCGGCGCGATCGAGGCACGAGCGGTACTGGTCGCCGTACCGCCGATGATGGCCTCGAGAGTGGATTTCGTGCCGCCGCTGCCGGCTGTGCTGAAGAGAGCCCTCGGCGTCTGGCAAAGCGGCGCGGTGATCAAAATGCTGGTGCGCTACCCCAAGGCTTTCTGGCGCGACAGGGGCTTGAGCGGCATGGTGATGTGGCGCGACCCGCACGGGCTTTTTGCCTGCGATGCCAGCAGGGACGAGGATCACGCAGCCCTTGTCGTCTTCATCGGCGGGCCGCTGGCGCAGCGCTGGCGGGATCTGGACGACGCGGCGTTGCGCGCAAAGGTGACGTCAAAGCTGGAAGAGGCGCTCGGTATCGAGGCGGCCGGCATCATCGATCTCAGTTATCGCGACTGGACTGGGGATCGCTGGAGCGGCGGCGGTTACAGTGATCTGATCGTCGATGCGACGGCAACCGATGCCGAACGCATTATCCGCGCCGGCGCGTCGCGGATCCATTTCGCCTCGTCGGAGCTGTCGCCATCATTTCCGGGCTACGTCGAGGGCGCCATCGTCGCCGGCCGCATTGCTGCGCTAAGAATTATTCAGTCTGCCATCGCCAGCAGAGCCTCGGGGTCATAAGCGAGGCGGATCAAGGTGCCGAGCGCATCGACGCGCATTGCCACGAGCTCGGCCTGCTGGTCCGGCCACTGATCAACATGCGCGTGATGTCGCCGCCATTGATCATCACGCGCGACCAGATCGACGACATGGTGTCGATCCTGCGCGAAGGCATTTCGCGCACGATGGACGATCTGCGCCGCGAAGGTGCCTGGCGGGGATAGGCGTTTATCGCCGGCAATCTCGCCATTGCTGACAACGATCGTCCGCGCCTACGATGTCCGGCAGGGGCCTCGATCGCCTGTCTCTGGCCGCATCTCTGGGGAAACAAAGCATTGATGACCTATCGGGCCTGTTCGGCCTCGCCGGTAAAACCGCCTTAATTTCCGGATTGAGCCGCGGCATTGGTCGGCCGCTGGCAACGTGGGCGAGGTCGATGAACTGGGCGGTGCCGCGATCTTCCTGGTTTCCGACGCGTCGAGCTTCATGACCGGCCAGATGATCTATGTCGACGGCGACATGACCGGACCCGTATGAGCGTGACTGTCGCTGTCGGGCGCATGGAAGATCGGTCGGCCTCGGGCCCGCCCCGCAAAAGGCAGGGCTCGTCATTTGCACACTCTTATCTTCACCGCTAAGCTTCTCTGGCTGGGGTATTTTCCTCAGATCACATTCGCCATCCCAAGGATATCATGACACCCGACACAGCAACGCGCGAACAGTTCGCCATCGATCTCGCGCGGCGCGCCGGCGCGCTCGGCCTGAAGTATTTTCGCGACCTCGACAGCCTCGCCATCGAGAGCAAAGGTCATCAGGACATGGTCTCGCAGGCTGACCGCGAGGTCGAGCTGTTCATCCGTGCGGCAATGAAAGCCGCCTACCCGACCGATGGAATTGTCGGCGAGGAGCATGCCTCGGTCACCGGATCGAGCGGGCATGTCTGGGTGATAGATCCGATCGACGGCACCGCGAACTTCGTGCGGGGCATCCCGGCCTGGTGCGTGGTCATCGCCTGCGCCAAGGACGGCGACACTGTCGTGGGTGTCATCCACGAGCCCTCTACCGGCGAAACGTTCCATTGCCGCAAGGGCGGCGGCGCTTTTCTCAACGGCAAGCCGATCAGGGCAAGCGCGGCCACCAGCCTGACCGACGGCTCGTTGGGCACCGGCTTTTCCAACCGCGCCGAAATGCAAAACGTCGCAACGCTCATCGGCTTGCTGTTTTCAAAAGGCGGCGTGTTTTTCCGTAACGCATCCGGCGCGTTGATGCTCGCCTATGCGGCCGCCGGCAGGCTGCTCGGCTATGTCGAAGAGCATATGAACGCCTGGGACTGCCTGGCAGGCATGCTGCTGGTGGAAGAAGCCGGCGGCACGATCGTCAAGCCCGACCCAAAGACGGTTCTGGAAAACGGCGCGCTGGTGATTTGCGCCGGCAGCGGTGTGTTCGCCCAGGTCCGCCAGCTCTGCGTGCAATCCTTCAAGCTTTGATCAGAACCGGTCCGCGCTCCGGAAAGCCGATGCCGACGCTGTCGCCTGCCTGAAACGGCGCATCGATGTTGTGCGATATTGCAAACACCTGGCCGTGCGGCGTGGCGATGACAAGCTCGAGATGGCTACCGATATAGGTGACCTTTTCCAGCCTGCCCGCGATCGTCCGTGGTGCACCGGCAGGGCCGATCTCGATGCGGCTCGGACGGACGGCCAGCTTCGCCGGGCCGACCAGCTGGCCTCGCGCCGGCAGTTTCAAGGCCAGCGAACCCAGCCGGACGGCAGCTTCATCACCTTCTACCGAAACCACCTCGCAATCGAGGATATTGGCTTCGCCGATGAAGTCGGCGACGAAAGCGTTGGCCGGTGCGTCGTAGAGTTCGCGTGGCGTGCCGTCCTGTGCGATCACCGCTTTGTTCATGACGATGATACGATCCGAAACCGCCAGCGCCTCTTCCTGGTCGTGTGTGACATAGACCACCGTCAGCCCAAGCTTGATCTGGATTTCCCTGATTTCCTCGCGCACGTGCCGGCGCAGCTTGGCGTCGAGATTTGACAGCGGCTCGTCGAACAGCAGCACTTGCGGTTCGAGCACCAGCGCGCGCGCCACCGCCACGCGCTGCTGCTGGCCACCCGACAGCTCGCTTGGCAGACGCGCCTCGAAACCGGTCAGGCCGACCAATTCCAGCCCGGCACGGGCCCGAGACGCAGCCTCCTTCTTGTCATGGCCGGAGAAGCGCAAGCCATAGGAGACGTTTTCCATCACCGTCATGTGCGGAAACAGTGCATAGGACTGGAAAACCATGGACACGTCGCGGTCGGTGGCGGGCAGGCGGGTGACATCTTTGCCGCCTATCAGAATGCGGCCGCTGGACGGCATTTCAAGGCCGGCGATCATGCGCAGCGTCGTCGTCTTGCCGCAGCCGGAGGGCCCGAGAAGCGTCACCAGCTTGCCGGCTTCGATCGCAAGCGAGATGTCGTCGACCGCCGGCATGCTGGCGCCCGGATATGTCTTGGTGACATGGTCGAAGGTTACCGAGGCGGCGTTGCTGCGAATTTCGGCCATCACCCGGCTCCTGCTATTGTGGTCGGGCCGCCGGCCGTTCCGGGCAGGCTGACATTGGTGCGCACGCTCCAGCCGCCGTCGCCCTGCTGGATGCCGCGCCGGCCGATATTGCGGCTGCCGACAAGCAGCTGCATCAAGCCAATTACCATCAGCATGACGACGATCAGCACCGTCGAATAGGCGATGGCGATGCCGTATTCATTGTTCTCGACACGTCCAACGATGTAGCTGGTCGAGAGATCGTAGCGCGCGCTGACCAGAAAGATGACGGCGCTGATCGCGGTCATGGCGCGCACGAAGGAATAGACGAGCGCCGCCAGCATTGCCGATCTCAGCAAAGGCAGGATGACGCGCCTGAAGGTCTGCCACGAGTTGGCGCCAAGCGTCAGTGAGGATTCATCCAGGCTACGGTCGATCTGCGACATCGAGGCGACGCCGGCGCGCACGCCCACCGGCATGTTGCGGAAGATGAACGACAGTACGAGGATGATGCCGGTCCCGGTCAGCTCGATCGGCGGCACGTTGAAGGCAATAATGTAGCTGACGCCGATGACGGTTCCCGGAATCGCGAACGAGAGCATGGTCGCAAATTCGAAGGCGTTCTTGCCGCGGAAATTCTGGCGGACCAGAAGATAGGCGGTCAGAAGCCCGATCCCGGCCGTCAGAGGCGCCGATATCAGCGCGATCTCCATGGTCGTCCAGAAGGAGCTCCATGCCGAGCCCGACCAGTGGATGCCGAATTCGTTCCAGCCGACGGAGAACGCCTTCCGGTAGTGCTCCAGTGTCAGGCTCTGGTCGACCCCCCACAGCTTGACGAAGCTGCCATAGAAGATCACCGTGTAGACCAGTACGGTGAATGCCGTCCACAGTCCGGCGATGACATAGAGCGCGTATGTCAGCCCGGCAGGCAAGCGCGGATGGACGCCGGCGTCGCCCTTGCCGGTGACGGTGGTGTAAGAGCGCCTGCCGATCCAGAAGCGCTGCGCATAAAAGGCGCCGAGCGTGAAGGCCAGCAGCACCAGCGCCAGGATCGCGGCAAGTGCCGCATCGTTCTGCGCGCCGACAATGGCAAAGAAGATTTCTGTCGACAGCACGTCGTAATTGCCGCTCAGCACCAGCGGATTGCCGAAATCGGCCATGCTCTCGATGAAGCCGAGCAGAAAGGCGTTGGCAAGGCCCGGCCGCATCAGCGGCAGGGATACGGTCCAAAAGGTCTGCCAGCGGCTGGCTCGGAGCGTCTGGGAGGCCTCTTCCATGGACGGGCTGACGCCTTCGACGACGCCCATCAGCACCAGGAAGGCGATCGGCGTGAAGGCGAGAACCTGGGCAATGAGCAGGCCGGGAAGTCCATATACCCAGCGTGTCGGCTGGAAACCGAAGAGACCGGCCACGCTCTGCGTCACTGCCCCTGACAGTCCGAACAACAAGATGATGGCAAGGCCGATGACGAAAGCCGGCGTGATGATCGGCAACACGGTCAGGGCGCGGAGCAGCTTGCCGTGGCGGAAACCGGTACGGGTCACGACCAGCGCGAACACCAGCCCCAGAAACATGGTCAGCAGGCCGACGAGCACGGCCAGCAGCAGCGAATTCCAGGCCACGCCGCAGCGGCTGCCGCCGGCAAGACAAGCCAGGCTCCACAGCCGCGAACTGAACAGCTTGGCCAGGAACGCGACAGGCGAGTAGCCGCCGTCGTCGGTCTGCATGGCATTGGCCAGCATCATCAGGATCGGCATGAAGATGAAAATGGCAACCATGGCGACGACAAAGCCGATCGAGCCGACGACGAAGACGTCGCCAGAGACGGCGCCGCGCGCGGCAACACCCAGGGTGAAAAGGAACAGAAAGGCACCGCTGACCAGCAAGGCGCCGTAGCCCATGCCGAATTGGCGGTCGCCAAGTTCGCCGAACAGGCTGGTGAGCCAGCCGAACTGCCAACCGCGCAGCCCGATGGCGAAGCCCTGGAACAACAGCCAGCCAAATCCGGCGGCGCCGACAATGATCAGCAGCCGGCTGAAAACCGGATCGGATTTGGTGCGGCCCCACAGAAGCAGCGGCACCACCAGCAGCAGGCCGAGCGGCGCCAGCCACAGTTTCTCGCCCTTGAGGGCCAGAACCAGTGCCGGCGCGAATTCGCTGTCGGACGGGTAACCGTCGAACAGCCAGGAAAAGCCGAAGAACCCGTCCTCGATGCCGTACCAGGGCAGCACGGCAAACCCCAGCCATCCGACCGCCATCCAAAGGACGGCGACCGGTTCAATCGGCCAGCGGGTTTCGCGGAAGCGCATCTGCTATTGCGGCAGCGATGCGACCTCCTCGTCCCATTTTTTCAGCAGCCGCTTCCGCTCTTCGCTCGAGCCGTACTTCTTGAAGTCGTAGTCGATCAGCTTGATGGTGGAGAGGTCGGGCGCCTTGTCGGAGGTTTTTGCCGCCTTGTTCGACGGAACCTGGAACGACCCCGCCTTTTGCGCCATGGACTGGACGTCGGCCTCGAGCGCCCAGTCGTAGAATTTTTTCGCAGCCTCCAGGTTCCGCGCCCCCTTGATGATCGATTCCGAGCCGATCTCGTAGCCGGTTCCCTCGCAAGGGGTGACCGGAACGATCGGGAAACCTGCGACGACCTGCGACACGGCGTCGTGGATGAAGACGATGCCGATGGTGGTCTCGCCGAGACCGGCGGCCTTGATCGGCGCCGAACCCGACTTGGTGTACTGGTTGACGTTCTTGTGCAGGGCTTTCATGTATTCGAAACCCTTGTCCTCACCAAACAGCTGAACGATGGTCGCCAGCATATTGTATGCGGTCCCCGAAGAATTGGGGTTGGCGACCTGGATGTGCCCCTTGTATTCGGGCTTGATCAGATCGGCCCAGCATTTCGGTTCGGGCAGATTGTTCTTGGCCAGCAAATCCTTGTTGTAGCCGAAGCCCAGCGCACCCGAATAGATGCCGACCGTGCGGTAGCCGGACGTTTCCGCCTGCTTGATCGCCCAGGGCTGCAACTGGTTGAGCAGCGGCGATTTGTATTCCACTGTCAGGCCCTCCTCGGATGCCTGCAGATGCGGATCGCCGGTGCCGCCCCACCAGATGTCTGCCTTTGGGTTGGCGGCCTCGGCGCGCAATTGCGCATAGATTTCGCCAGCGCTCTTGCGGGTCATATTGACGGTGATGCCGGTCTTCTCCTCGAACGCCCGCGCCGTCTGCTGGCACCAGACCTCGTCAACGCCGCAATACATGGTCAGGCTTTCGGCGGACGCCGATGACGACGCGGCCCACATACCGGCGGCGAGGATGCCGGCGCCGAGAATTGCCCTTTTTATCATGTTGAAATTCCTCCCTAAGTTATTTGCCGACTTATGAAACCCAGATACGCGGAAAATTCAAGTTGGAAGGGTACGGCCGCCTTTGCGCCTTTCGCCGACTTCCCGCTCGATATGTTCGACAGGTTGATGCGGATCAATCTTTGCAGTCACCTGGCCGATCGTCCAGCGCTGCTGAACATCCTCAGACGATGGCCCGGTCCCAGCCGCCATAATGCGCAGCGCTGCGCGTGCCGCGCGGCAGGCTGAGCCCGACCAGGAGGGCTCCGATCGCCAGATTGGCGAGGCTCGCGGCCGCACCGCCGGCGAGGATGAACGGAGAGAGGGCAATCCAGGCTCCAAGCGCGATGTTCAGAAAGCGGACGGCGCGCGCCACCTCGGCCATCGCGGTAACGGCTACCATGATGACCAGGCAGCCGATGACATGGTCGCTGAAGTAGAGCGGCGGGCTTGTGCCGAAGCTGAGCGGCGTGATCATCAGCAGGGCGCCGGCGAGCGTGCTGGCGACAAGGGTCCACGGGAAGTTCACACCGCCGGTGACGAAGTCCAGCGCCACTGCCGACAGCGGCCGGTCGAGGTCGGGCGTCGGCGTCTGGTCTTCCGAAAGTGCCGCTCCTCCGCACCAGAATGTGCGCCAGAACGGCTCTCCCGCCTGTTTGGCACGCCAAAGATACTGGCAGCTCGCCAGCACCTCGTCGACCGAATAGGGGATGAGCACGACGGTGACGGCAGCCTGGACGATGCAGAGCGTGCACAGCGCCCCGATGAGCGGTGGCTGGATGATGATGAAGCCGACGCTGACCACGCCGAGCGGGACGACCAGCAAGCCGAACAAAAGCACCATCCATGGCATGGTGCGCCAGCGGCGGCGGTCGCCGATCGCGCCGGCGAGGATATCCAGCGCATAGGCGAAGGCGCCCAGCCCGGCATCGGCGATCGGAAAGCCCTTGGATACCCAGGAGGTGACCACCGCCTCGCTGCCATTGCCGGCCGGCGTTTCGCCCGGGCCGAAGAACGGTTCCCAAAGGCCATCGATATGGCCAAGCTGATAGGCGGCGAGATAACGCGAGACGAACAGGCCGACAAAGGCGAGGCCGATTATGGGAATGCGCTGGGTGAAGAGGGAGGGCGAATAGCTCCAGCCGAGCGGGCGGTCGTCATCGGCGGCAAGGGCACGCCGGCTGATACCCGGCGTCGGCGGGATCATCACCGCGAACGCGACGATCAGCATGCCGGCCAACGTGTCGGTCGCGTAGGCTCCGGCGCTGGTGGTCCAGAACAGCAGCGGCGCGAACATCACCCAAACCCCGATCGAGGCGGTGAGCCATTGCAGCCCGTGCCAGCGCCGGCGCATGCCGACAAGCGCCAGCGACAGGATGGCGAGGCCGGATACAATCTCACTGATGCCGAGCCTGCCGTCGCGCGTCTCCGGCGAGGCGATCTCATGTCCGAGCGCCGGCGGAATCGGTGCTGAAGCGGGATCGAACAGGCCGAGCGTGAAGGGCGACGCCACGAGCCACAGCCCGACCGCAACGTTGGTCAGCGGCGCCCAGAGCGTTGCGGCCCGGTGGCGTTCGGTTTCGGCCTCGACCTCGTCGTCCGAGCGCTCGAGCGGGCGCTGCAGCCGTTCGGCGGCCTGGTCGAGCTCGGGCGCGGAAGCGGCGACCGCCGACGGTTCAAGCTTGTTCTTCTTGTACCAGTCGGTAGGATCCGCCTTCAGCCGCCGGATCATTTCCGGCAATGTAGCGGTCAGGCTGTGCCGCGGCTTCCAGCCAAGCAGGCGCCTGGCGCGGGAGATGTCGATCTCGTAGTGATCGTCGGCGTTCTCGATCATCCATGGCTTGATGTCGGTCTCCTGGTCGAAAACCTTCTCCTGCATCCAGGCGCCGAGCTTCGTCACCTCTTTCGGCAGGGACAGGGTCCGCCAGGTCTCGCCGTGCAGGAGCTGCCCGATCTGCTTCTGCATCTCGTCGTAGGACGGCGTCTCTTCTTCGCCGATCAGCAGTACGGTCTCGTCGGGAAGCGCGCTGCGCCGGTCGACGGTGCGCACCACGGCGTCGACGAGATCGTCCAGATGCAGGTAGGGCTGGCCGGTGGTGATGTCGCCGGTGAAAAGATAGGCGGTCGGCATGCGCTCGAAAATGCGGGCGATCTGCTGGGCGATGAAGGCCGCGTGACAATCCTCGTCATAGACGCCCGCCAGTCGCAGGATCGCAACCTTGACGTTGCCGTGCTCTTTCAGGATCAGCGTCTCGGTCTCAGCCTTCGATCTCGGATAGGCCCAGGCCGGATCGATCGGAGACTCTTCGTCGATCCTGGCGCCCTTTGCCGGGCTCGGCGCATGCACCAACAACGTGCTCGAAAACACGAACTGCTCCGTCTCGAGCCCTCTCAGCGCGTTCAGCAGCCGGCGCGTTCCCTCGACGGTCACCGCGCCGTATTTCGGATTATCCTCGCCGGTCGTGTCGTAATAGGCCGCAAGATGGATCACCGAGGCAACGCGGCCGCCGCTCCGCTCGCGCACCTCGGCCAGTGCCTTCGCCACGCTCGCGTCCGAGGTAAGGTCGATCTCGATCGTCTCGACGCCGGGCAAGGATCGTCTGGCAACATCAAGGCCGATGATGTCGTAGCGCTCCATCAAGCCGCGAGCGATGGCTTGGCCCAGAAACCCGCTGCTGCCTGTGATCAGGACGGTGGGACGGGTTTTGCCGGTCATGGCGAATCTCCTTGGCGATAGCCGGGTAGAAGAGGCCGAATGCTTCGGTCGCACACTCGGAACCATGTTCGTTGAGAACGGTTCCCGATGAGGTAGCACCACAGAATGGGTGCGCGCGGCGATCCGTCAGACCGACGGCCATTCGTGCCGGCGGATTGCGTTCGTGCACAAGTGCAGGACTCCCATTGGTCTACCGGCCGCGAAGGGAAGCGACCAGAATGTCGATCAGCAGCTTGCCGCAGCGACGATCCGGATCGCGGTCGGGATCATAGATCGTCACCTCCATCCCAATCACGCGTGGATCGTTGCACCATGTGCGAAGGGCTTCGACAGCTTCGTCGGGCAAGACACCGCCGGCCTCCGGCGAATCGACAGCCGACATGATCTCGCTGTCCAGCACGTCGACATCGAAGTGAACGAATACACCCTCGACGTCCTGCCCTGCGACCGCGTCAAGCGCTATGCGTGCCGCATCGGCGAAGCCGCGCCGCCGCACTTCAGCCAAATCCATCCGGTGAACATCGGTGTCGAAGACGGCCTTGGACGTGTAAGTCGCGGGGTCCTGCACATCGCGATAGCCAAACGCGACTACGTCGGCCTCACGGACCAAAGGAGTGTGCTCGCCGAAATCGGTCAGGAGCGTCGGGCCATGGCCGGTCACGAAGGCCAAATCCATGCCCGCGGCTCCCTTTGACGGCGAGGTATCCGGCAATTTGAAATCGGTGTGCCCATCGAAGAAGATAAGGCCGTAGCGGCCACGACGCCGTAGCGCGAGCGCAGGGCCAAGCAACACACTGCAATCGCCGCCGAGCATGAGCAGGAACCCTCCCGAGTTCAGCTCCTCGTCGACCGCTTCGGCAAGCGTCTTGGAATACTGGCGCAGGGCCTGGGCATTGCGCACGCCCGTCGCAGGATCCACCTCAGGCCGATAAAGCGGAGCCCGAACCGAGCGCAACGGACCGGCGCCCAAACGGTCGGCGAGACCAAGCGATTGAAGTGCCTCCGGCGCCTTCCACACGCCGGGCTCCGGCCCACCCTCCTGCGGCATCAGCCCAAGATTAGAGGGCGCGCCGAGCAAAGCGATGTGTCTCGTCTGAGTGGTGGCTCGCGGCATTGTCGTGCTGGCAGCTGAGGTAATGATCAGAGTTCTCCGCGTTATGGGCGATACGCATCATGCTCAAGAAACAGGCTGCGCTTTCCTGACCGGTCTCCCGCTGCCCTTGCCGCCGAGTACCTCCGGTCGGTGTCACGCGTCAGGCAGCATCGCGAGCGACGAGTATTGCTCGTTCAGCGCCACCGTGTCGTCAGCGGTGATTTCGAAGTCGATGTTGTCCCGCAGATGCAGGCTCTGGTTCGCCTTGGGCAGCGGCGTTGTCCCGCGCTGCCGGGGCAGAGCTCGATACCGGTCGTTTGGGCCATATCGGATTTCCAGGAGGCGAACTGCCGTCTTTGGATTATGCGTGGTGTGCGCGCGTTCTGGCGGCCTTCTGCGCCGCCGCCTTCCTTCCGCTGGCGCCTTTCGTCTCGGCGGCCTTCTTGGCGGCGGCCGAGCGCTCCTCAGCCGTCCGGCGCGAGGCCGCACGCTTGGCCTGCTGCGCCAGCGCCTCGTGCGACGCCGTGCTCTTCGGCTCGTGCTCGAGCACCTTGGAGACGGCTTTCGAGACCCGCGGGCGGCGTTTCGGCGTGCGTTCACCCTGGCCGGCCTCATAGGCGTATTCGGCGCTTTTGCGCGTGCTCTCCTTCACCTTGCCCTTTTTGGGCGGGGGCAGGTCTACGCCTGCGCGTCTCGCCTCGGAAAGCCCGATGGCGATGGCCTGCTGGGTCGAGCGCGCGCCGTGCTCGCCGCGGCGGATTTTATCGATCTCCTCGTGCACGAACTCGCCGGCCTGTGTGCTCGGCGATTTGCCCTCGCGCTTGTCCTTTCGGGCCTTCTCGATGGTTTTCTTGTCTGGCATTGTCTTTCTCCCACATACGGGTTGCGACAGCCATTCGGGTTGAAGCTGCGCGCGGTCTTATGAGGATCATAACGCGTTGAGGACGCAAATGATCCCGGCACTGGTGATCCAAGCCCCAGCCGTCAGGACGTTGACGCCGATCTGTCCGAAACCAGATGGCGCAAGAACCATCGGCTCGCCAGACCCGCGACTTCGTCCAGGGCGCCAGGCTCCTCGAACAGATGTGTCGCGCCAGGGACGATGGCGAGCTCCTTCTCGCTTGCGGAGCGCCGCCAGCGCCGAGCGGTTGAGTGCGATCACTTGCGTGTCCGCGCCTCCGACGACGAGCAAGGTCGGCGCCCGGACGCGCGGCAGGGCGTGCGCTGCAAGATCGGGCCGGCCACCACGCGAAACTACGGCCGCGGCCTGGTCGGGCCGCTCGGCCGCCGCCACCAGGGCGGCACCGGCGCCCGTGCTCGCGCCGAAATAGCCAAGACGCAACCCCGACGTGTCCGGCGAGGCGCCGAGCCAATCCGTGACGCCGACCAGCCGGTCGGCGAGCAGTCCGATATTGAAGCGCAACTCGGCCGTGACCTGGTCGATCCGCTCCTCTTCGGCCGTCAACAGGTCGATGAGGAAGGTGGCGAGGTTCGCCTCGTTCAGCCTTTCGGCCACGTGGCGGTTGCGCGGGCTGTGGCGGCTGCTTCCGCTGCCGTGGGCGAAGAGCACAAGGCCGCGAGCATCCGGGGGCAACGAAAGATTGCCCTCAAGCGTGACAAGCCCCGCGGGAACATGCACGACGTGCTCGCTATCCCGGTCCATATCCACCTCCGCTATGTCGATCTGGTGCCAGGCGCCGGACCCGCGCTCGCGCGCCCAGCCAATTCCTCTTCGGAAGCGGCAGGCTTGTGGGAAGCCGCAGGCTTGGGCACGGACCTGGCGAGGAGCGCGCGGACCTCTTCATCGCTCGTCTGCGAGAAATCCACGTACCAGCGCCCGACACCCAGCAACGGCTCTGGTGTCGTCGCGCAAACGACCTCGTCGGCGTCCGCCCGCATCGCGTCGCAAGTGTCGGGGCTACCGACGGGAACGGCCGCGACAATATGGGCGGCGTGGTTTTTTCGCAGCGCCTTGATCCCGGCCCGCATGGTCGATCCGGTCGCAAGCCCGTCATCCACGAGGATAATGGTTCGTCCATTCAACTGCGGTGGGGGTCGCCCGTCCCTATAGAGGTGCTCGCGGCGCAGAAGCTCTTTTTCCTCCTTTGCAGCGACCGCGTCGATGACATGTGGCGGGATCGCGAGACCGTTGACGATTTCGTCGTTCAGGACACGTACACCTGAGGGCGCGATCGCCCCCATGGCCAGTTCCTCGTGACCGGGGACGCCGAGCTTGCGCACGACGAAGACGTCGAGCGGTGCCTTGAGTGCCTGCGCGACCTCGTAGCCGACCGGCACGCCGCCTCGGGGCAGCGCCAATACGATCACATCGTCGCGGCCGGCAAAGCGAACGAGTTCCCCGGCGAGTTGCCGCCCGGCCTCGCGGCGATCTGAAAAGATGATAGCCATGACCTTCAATCCGCGTGCATCTGTTTTCCCGGTGGATGTTTTTTTCACCAGCCTGCGGCCACATTCCGTGGGATGGCTGCGGCACCGGTACCATTTTGGAACTCGCTCGCTGCCTGGACGTTCCAAGAATAGTTTCGATCGCGAGGTGCCGGCACCGGCACGCGCCTCAGCGCGGATCGGGAAGATCGAAGATAGTGATCCGTACATGCCTCGTCCGGCCAGCTGGCAATCTAGCGATGCGTGGCAACAGGCCCGTCTGGCGACTTGTTGCCTCAGCAATCAGGGAAAGGAATATCCCATGCAAGTTCAGGAGATCATGAGCCGTCGGACCGAACTGGTCGGCCCGAACACGACAATCAGGGATGCCGCCCGGAAAATGCGGGCCGACAATCTCGGCGCCCTTCCGGTCGGCGAGAATGACAGGCTGGTCGGCATGGTGACAGACCGCGACATCGTGATGCGCGGCGTCGCCGAGGAGCGCTCAGCCGGCAACACGACCGTTCGCGAGGTCATGTCCGAGCATGTCTATTGGTGCTTCGATGACGCCGATATCACCGATGCGGCGAAGATCATGGCCAAGCATCAGGTGCGTCGTCTTCCGGTGATCAATCACGACAAGCGCCTCGTCGGCGTCATTGCCCTGGCCGACCTCGGGCGGACCGATGAGGAAGCCGCCAAGATCGCTCTCGAAGGCGTTTCCGAGGCAACGGACGATCCCCGGCGGTAGACGCTCGCCTGGGCGGTTGCCGCCGTGCTTGCCGTTCTTCTCCATCTGGGCTGAACGCCGCCTGCTCAGGCAGCCTTCAGTTTGGCAACTATCGCGCTTTCACTTCTATGCGGCGTGTCTTGTCCTTTGCAGCGGGGTTCTTGGGAAGCTCGACAGCCAAAACGCCGTTCCTGAAAGTGGCCTGCACCTTGTCGGCATCGATCTCCGCTTCCAGGGGGATGGTCCGCTGAAACCGGCCATAACTGCGTTCGCTGTAGGTGCGGCCGCCGTCGCCTTCCTTGTGCTCCGAACGCTTCTCGCCCGTGATAAAAAGGGTGTTTTCGCGCAGCTTGAGCTCAACGTCCTTCTGCTCGAGCCCCGGCAATTCGGCGGTGACCTTATAGGCTTGGTCTGTTTCATGTACGTCGACGCTCGGCCAAAGATCGCCGGCCGTAGTCGCTTCGGCCATCGGCGCGAAGAAGTCGTCGAACAGGCGGTCGATCTGCCGGTGGAATGACGTGAGCGGGTCGCGCGCGGATGGGTAGAGGCTGCGCGATGGCGTCCGGGGCGCCAAATCGTGATGTGCCATGGTTCTTCTCCTGTTTTTTGTGTCTGCATCACTCGTCGCCATGTGATCGGCGACGGCAAACAAAACTCGTCCACCCATGAGGATGTTCCGGGTGCCGGCCAAGAAAGGTGGTCGAAAAACAGCGGCAAAAAAGCCGGCCCGAATTCCCCCATGACGGGACCTCCGACAATAAATGCGCATCAGGACATGCGCATCGGGGAACAACGGGCAGGTACGGCTGTTTGGTCACATCACCTAGTCGGATTTGAACGGAAGGAGGATTTCGATGAATGCCACCGGACTCGACGTATTCGACAAGACACTGCAGACCACGAACATCTGGCTCGACGAGATCATGGACGAGATTGGACCGGATCGGCAGGTCGCCTGGCACGTTCTCGGAGCGGTGCTGCACGCCCTGCGCGACCGTATGCAGCCGGATCTTGCAGCCCACCTCGGCTCGCAGCTGCCGATCCTGGTGCGCGGCGCCTTCTATGACCAATATCAGCCTTCCAAAGCTCCCGAGAAGATGCGGTCGCTCGACGAGTTTCTGGCCAAGATCAAGGCGGAGCTGGAATTTACCCGTCCGGTCGATTCCAAGGATGCATTCAGGGTCGTGTCCAAGGTGCTCGCCCATCACGTCGGAGAAGGACAGATGCACAAGGTCTGGGAATCCCTGCCAGGCGAGATAAGACGCGTCGCCGAAGCTCAGCAAGCGGCGTGAACGGCGCAGGCGCGGGCTTCTCGGTCGCAACCTCCTTGGGGAAATAGCAATGCCACTCACCCTTATCAGCCCGGCGTTCCGGGCAGGCGGAAGACTTCCCGAAAAATATGCGCGTGACGGCCAGAACGTCTCGCCGCCGCTGAAGTGGTCCGGTGTCCCGGATGGTACCAAGAGCCTTGTTCTTGTCGTGCGGGATCCCGATGCACCAAGCGGAATTTTCGGGCACTGGGCGGTGTTCAACATCCCGCCGGATGCCGGCGGACTCGCCGAGGCCGAAGACGGCAAGCCCGGCCCGTCGGCACTCAGGCAAGGCACCAACGATTTCGGCAATGCCTATTACGATGGTCCGCAGCCGCCTGCAGGGCACGGCGTCCACCATTACCACTTCCTGCTGGCCGCGCTCGATGTGCCGAGCCTCAGCGTACCAGGACAGGCGGGCGTGCATCAGGTCTGGAAGCAAGCCCAGAAACACGCATTGGAGGAGACGGAGTTGGTCGGAACCTACGAACGGCCGGCGTGACGCGGGCCGTGTCGGCCGCCTTCACAATGTAATCTGGGCAAGCGGTTTTCGGGCAGGGCCGTGGATGACCGAACCGTCGGCGGCGAAGATCGAGCCGTGGCAGGGACAATCCCAGGTGTGGTCCGCATTGTTCCAGGTTACGGTGCAGCCCTTGTGGGTGCAAATCGCCGAAACCGCCTGGAGTGCGCCTTCGGTGTCTCTCCACGCCGCAATCTTTTCGTCTCCCCTGACGATCACGCCACCCATGCCAGGCGCAATGTCGTGGGTGCTCGAGACGATCGATTGACTGCGGCCGTTCTTGTGGAAGTCCTCGGGATAGGGCCGCGCCGGATCGTAGAGTTTTTGCCAAGGGCTCGGGCGGCCGCAGATCAGGTCGGCGATCATCGTGCCCACGGCCGTCCCGTTGGTGATGCCCCAGGCGTTGAAACCCGTGGCAATGTGGAAGCCGGCGGCCTTGGCGGGATCGGGCTCGCCGGCATATGGAATCCTGTCGGCCGTATCATAATCCTCGTTGCACCAGCGCCACGCGACGTCGCCGACCGGAAGGTTCTTTCTTGCCCATTTTTCCAGTTCGACAAACCGCCTCGCCACGTCGCCGTCCCAGCCGGTGTTGAACTTGGGGCCGAGCGTGACCAGCAGTGGACCTTCGGCATCACGGCCCGTCCGGATGGAATGCGTCGGGTCGTCGATGCCGATGAACATGCCGTCGGCAGGGAGGGGATCATCGATCCGAAAGGCCATGGCGGTGTGGCAGCGCGGTTGCGTCCGGTTCGCCATGCCGACGGGGCTCTTCACCGTCATGTTGGTGGCGACGACGACGTGCCCGGCATCAACGGCGCCGCCATCTGTGACGACGCGCCAGCGGCTTGCCTCGTCGATCGAGGTGGCGCGGCTGTTTTCGAAGATCCGACCGCCACGGGCCGTCACCGCTTCCGCCAGGCCAACCAGATACATCGCCGGATTGAACTGCGCCTGGTCGGGGAACCGTAATGCCGCCGCCGTTTCGAAAGGCAGCGGTACGCGTTCGAGGACCTCGGCCTCCAGCCCGACCTGGCGCGCTGCCTTCGCCTCGGCCGCGACCTCCGCGCGCCGGCTTTCATCGCAGGTGTAGCTATAGGCGTCCTTGCTCTCGAGATCGCAGGCGATAGCGTAGTTGTTAACCCAGTCGCGGATTTGTCGGGCGCCGGCGGAATTCGCATCGGCATAGGTCTGCGAGCATTCGGTAAGAGACGTAGCCGTCATAGGCATCCATGCTGCCGAGGCCGTAGCCGGGGTAAGGACCGCTCAAATCCTCCTGCATCTTCCAGATCACGCCGCGGCCGGGGACCACAAACGCCGGGTGAATGTCCCGCGCCAGCGTAATGCCGCGCTTGCGGTATTCCGGCTTCAGATCGCCGAGACGCGCCAAGGCGAACAGCCACATCGCCAGATAGTGGAAATACTGGCCGTCGCGATCCGCCGCTTCGCCGATCCTCAGTCCGCGCCGGCGGCCGAGCACACGCTCGACATCGGCCACCAGCCGCTCGGCTTCGCCCAGCCAGCGCTCTTCGCCAGTTTCCGCATAAAGCGAGACGTAAAGCACGACCCCGAATGCATCGGTCCACAGATATCGCAAGCCGTTGGGCCAGATGCCTTCGCCGCGCATCCAGTCGAGTTTTTGCAGGACATAGTCGACGTCACGCAGCATCGTCACGCAGCATCGCGCCAAGCCCCGAACTGGCAGAGCCGGCCCGTGTTCGGTGTCCCGCGATTGTGAGCATGCAGAATTTCGAGCATGTCTCTCCTCGTCCGGTTGATCTATCGCGAAACGATCTGATCGGCGGCGGGTTCCTTGGCCATCTCGGCAAGGACAGATGGCGCGGCATTCCCGGGGCGGCGTAGGCGAGATAACCAAGACTGGTCGAGTGCGATACACCCGCACTCGCAGCCAGGATTGTTTCAAGAAGCGATCTCATGACGACGCGCAAAGGAAGGCAAAAAGGTGACGCCGTTCAAGCGAAAAGCTATCAAATTCGACTGATCCTCGGTGTCGGCAAGCCGCAAATGTGGTCAATTGCCTCCGTACATGACCTTCGGGAGCCAGACGACGATTGAGGGGAACACGATGCACAGTCCCACTCCGATCGCCTGCAGGCACAAGAAGGGGACTGCGGATCGAAAGATCGTCGCCATCGAGATCTCCGGCGGCGCAACGCTCTTCAGATAGAACAGCGAATAGCCGAAAGGCGGGCTAAGGAACGCCATCTGCATGTTGACCATGAAAATGACACCATACCACAGTGGCACGTCTTCAGGAGCCACACCGGCTAGCCCAAACGTGCCGCCGAATTCGAGTGTCTTTAGGATGGGCAGAAATATCGGTACGGTGAGAAGGAGAATGCCCACCCAGTCCAGAAACATGCCCAGGACGAACAGAATGATCATCATCAGAACAAGAACGCCGTAAGGCGCCAAGCCTGTTCCGAGTATCGATTCGGCTACGAAGTTCTGCCCACCTTTCAGGATGAAGAAACCGACGAACATGGTGGCGCCGAAGAATATCCACATGACCATCGCCGTGGCCTTGAGCGTCGCGACACAGGCCTCCCGGATCGTGTCCCAGGTCAGGCGCCGATGTGCGGCGCAGACGATGAAAGCCCCGAACGTACCGATGCCGGCGGCTTCGACCGGCGTGGCAATGCCCATGAAGATGACCCCGAGCACAAGCAGGATCAGCAGTATCGGCATGAACGTCCGGCGCAAAAGCTTGAGTTTTTGGGCGAAGTCAATGCGCTCGTTCGGCGGCAACGCCGGGCCGAGTTTGGGGTCGATGTAACAGCGCGCCGTCACGTAGGCGACATACATCCCGGACAGCAGCAGCCCGGGAAATACCGACCCGATCAAAAGCTCGCCCAGCGACTGCTGCGCCACGACGGCATAGACGATCGCCATGACGGAAGGGGGTATGAGAATGCCAAGGGTCCCGCCAGCAAGAAGCGAGCCGCAGGCAAGCTTGGCGTCGTAGTTGCGGCGCAGCATGGCCGGGAGCGCGATCATGCCCATCGTCACTTCCGTCGCCCCGACGACACCGACCATCGCGGCCAGCAGAGTGCAGGAGATCACCGTGGCCGATGCGAGCCCGCCTTTGAGTCCGCCCAGCCATTTGTAGACGACATCGAACAGCTCCTCGATGATGCCCGCCTTCTCGAGAATCGCGGCCATGAAGATGAAAAGCGGCACCGCCGAGAGCTGATAATCCGTCATGAACGGGAAGACCCGAGACGGCAGCATGTTCAGCATGGCCGAATTGCCGAACAGAAAGAGGAAAAGCACGGCAAGGCTGCCGGTGCAAAAGGCCATCGGTAATCCGAGCAGCAAAAGTACGCCCAGACCCCCGAACATCAATATGCTGAGCCACAGGATCGGAAGCTCGAGGCCCATCGCTCAGCCGATCCTTCCAAATGCAGTGGCGATGTCTCGCATCAGCCGGGATAGGCCCTGAAGCAACAGGAGCGCTGCCCCGATGGGGATCGCGAGCTTTACCGGCCAGTATTGGATGCCCCATTCGGTGAATGAGCGTTCGCCAACCGCCGTGGCATCGCTCGCAAATCGCCATCCTGTGACCAGCATGGTGCCGGTGAACAAGAAGAAGAAGGCCGAGGTGATGATGTCGCAGACAGCACGACCGCGTTCGGAGAGATGGCTGTAGACGATGTCTACCCTGACATGCGTTTCGTCACGGTAGGCATAGGCGCCTGCCAGCATGTACTGGATGCCGAACATAAGAAACATGCTTTCATGCACCCAGTTGGTCGGTGAGTTGAAAACAAAACGGGCCACCACTTCGTAGTAGTACGCCACCACTGCGAGAACCGACCAATACGCGACGAACTCGCCCGTCACGCGTACCAGCCAGTCGACCGGCTGGAACAACGCGAGCGGTTGCTTGACGGGCGTGGCTGGCACATCGACTACGAGCGGATGGTCGGCCGCGGCGCGCGCGATCTCACGGGTGCGGGTGCGCCGCACAAGACCGGGTATTAGAAGGGCGTCGCCTGCGAGAGCGAGACCAAGCAGGAGTCCGGCAATTCGGCCAATGCTGTTGGCGCGCTCGAGCCCATGGGCGGCGGCGCTCAGATTATCGCGCGCCACCGTGGCGTCTGCCTCAGCTTTCGCCAGGTGATCGGCAGCGCCTTCTTTGCTGGCTGCTACATCTGCCTTGGCACGCGGCAACAGCCTTTCGGCGTGTTCGCTCAGGGATCGCGCGAGCGACACTGCCTCACGTCCGTCGCGTACCTGGGCGCTCGTCCAAAGCACTGCAATGAACAGCGGGATAAAAATGAATCCCCACCTGCTCTTCAGATAAAACCGGTGCATGCCGAGGAAGCCTGCAGTGACCAGGAACAGGTAAGCAAGAAAGAGATTTGGACGGCCGGCATCGCGCTGTGCCCGCTCGCGATGGACAAGGAAGACCGCAACGAGCGGGAAAAGCACGAGGCTTGACCAGTATAGCCAGTGCGGCAGCACAAATGTGAGTGAGGGCATCGGCGACTGCCTCTTGCAGGAGAGTGCGCCCGCCCGGACAGGACGGGCGCGGAGAGCCTCAGAGGTCGATCGACAATCCCTGATACATGTCCGGCGTCACGTAACCGACGGTCGGGTTCTCCATCACCTCAAGCTGCAGTTTGAAGATGCGCGCCGCGTCCTTATCCTTGTTGGCCCACTCGAACCAGATTGGCACCGCGATTTCCTGGAACTTCTGGAGGTCCTCCGGTCCAAGCCGATTGATTTCAATGCCGGCATCCAGGAATTTCTGCCAGGCCTCCATGTCGGCCTTCTGGATGGCCCCGAAATGGACATTGGAATAGACTTGGATTTCGTCTTCCACGAACTTCTTGAGGTTGTCCGGGAGTTGGTTCCAGACATTCATGTTGACGGCAAAGTCCATCAGGTCGACGGGCTGGTATACGGACATCAGACCGGCTGGGCCCATGGAAATGTACTTGGTCACCTGCTGGAACCCGAGCGCCCAGTTTACCGCCGGCCCAGTGTAGTCGGCTGCATCGATCGTGCCTTTCTCCAGCGCGGAGAACACCTCGCCGCCCGGCAGCAGCGTCGTCTTGGCGCCGGCTTTTGCGAATGTCTCGGCGATCATGCCGCCAGGCACGCGCAGCTTCAGGTCTCTGAAATCCTCGATCGAGCGGATCGGTGTCTTTGAGTGGATGATGTTCGGGCCGTGATGAATGCGGTTGACGTAGTAAAGACCTTGTTTCGCATAAAGGTCGCGCGCGGCCTGCAGACCACCTTTCGAATAGAAAAAGATGTCCCATTCGTGCGGATAGCGTAGCCCCATCGTGTAAGAGGAGAGGAACGCCGCAGCGGGAAGCTTACCGGCCCAGTAAAGTGAAAACGAGTTCATCGCTTCCAGAACGCCGTTCTTCACCCCGTCGAGGAGTTCGAAGTCACCAACGATGTCCTTTGCCTTGAACGGCTGAAATTCGAGTTGGCCTCCAGTCTTTTCCTTGATGGTCCCACACCAGCTCTGGAAAGTTTCAAGTCCGACGCCAGCCGGCCACGAGGTTTGAATTTTCCAGATGATTGTGTCAGCGGCTCCTGCCCTTCGAACCCAGGGAGCGGTAACCGCCGTCGCCGTCAGCCCGGCGACAAGTCCGCTCGACTTCAGAAAGCTTCGCCTTGATTTGGAATGCGATTCTCCGTCCATTGTCTTCCTCCCTGTTCGGCAAACGATAGGCCCACCGCCGGTCTCAAAAACTGAAAACCAATGACACATCCTTTTTGAGGGATCAGAGCATGCCAGCGCCACGAACGACAGAGAAAGAAACGGCGCAGCATGCAAATAACATAGCGCGACGCAAGCATTTTCAACCACTGCGCGCCCGACCCGTAATATGCTCGTGCGGTTTCAATAAATCCACGGTTTTAGTGGGTTATCGGCTAGTCAACGCGGCGTTCCTTCGGCTTATACGAAGCTCGGTGCGGCTTCCGTCCCTGCTTCTCAAGCCGAAACATTGGCCGGGTGACTGCACTCCATGGTCCTGGTCTGCGTCCGCTGCCTGGTTCGAGTGATGCGCATCGGTAGGGCTCTCTACCCCGAGCAATCGCGTGACTGGCTATTCCCAGCAGAGAGCGAACGCGGTCACGTCATCGAGCACAAGGAGAAACGCAGCGATCTGTCGAAATGGGGGAATGACCTGCGGCAGACTTTCCGGACAATCGCCCAGGCTGCAGGCGTTGCGGAGTTGGACGTCCATCTTCTGATGAACCACTCGATCCCGGGGGTTAACGCAGGCTACATCACGCGCAACAAGCTGCTGAAGCGATCACCTGCGACAGCAACAGGAAGCAATCTCACGTTGGATGCTCGAAGCTGGGCGGTCGCGAGGGAATCAAACGAGGCTTCGCGCCTGGCCCGTCCTTCCCAGCAGGCGCCTACTTTCTGAGCTGATGAGCGGCAAGGATTAGCGGCATCAAACGTGTTCGGGGGGTCGAGTCGGTAGAGCGCTACCGCCTTTCCCCACACTCGTCGAGCTGCCAATTCAAGCTGCGTTGCTGCCGGTGAGCAGAGTCCGCTTGCCGGCGCGCCATATGAAGCACTATAGCAAGGAAAATCGTAAGCGGTGTTTCCGCGCGCCAAAACAAGATCGCCAGAGACGGGCTGTATGGGTCCGGTGACAAGTGTGCGCATGTGAAATGCCGCGACCCGGCGGGTAGAGAATTCACGTTTAGCTCTCTTCTAGTCCCGCGAATTCTGGAATAAGACATTATATTCGCCCAAATTATACTTTAACTTGAGCTCCAAATTCTTTTTGCCCGTCCCTTTATCCACGAAGGGCGCGCCCCATGGCGGCAGAGACCGGCGCGCTGAGATACTCCCATGCTGACCTCGCTCCAGTTTCGATCATGACCTGCGTGCTCATCCCAGCTTGCAATGCTGCAGGCGCTGCTTTCAAAGACTCCGGTCTCAGAGCAATTCGAACTGAATAGAAAGCTTGACCGGTCCGAGGATCAATCAGTTGGTCAGCTGAAAGAGTGCGCATATCGCCGCTCATCGCTTGCTGGTAACGTCTGCTCACAGCGCTCAGCCAAACCATCGCGTAACCGCCGTCCCCTCCTCAGCTTGTCGCAGGATGAAGGCGATCTGCACCTCCGAAAACTTCAACTCAGTGGAAAATTCCAGCTCAGAACGGTCAGAAATCCGGGATGCAGGTCACTGCCGAACAGGTAGTCCAACCGCGGGATGCGAGAGCGCCTCAAACTCTGCCTTCGTTAGGTCTTGCTCGGTCTGAAACCACCGCGCCATGAGGACTCCGAGATCTTCGGGGATCCGCAACGCCTTTGCTTGGTCCCGCCCCAACTGCGCCAGGAATGCGCACCATTGATCGTATTCGGTTTTGCCGGTGTCGCTCTTCCACTCAACATAGGCATGCTGGGCCAGAGTCTTAATTTCGTCGGTGGGGATCGGTTCGATGCCGTAACGGTATGCGCCTTGCAGGACCTGATAGCCGAATACAAGCAGAGCGCCGGCCCAGTCCAGCGCACTCCGTCTCAAACGCCGGTTGATGCTGACAGAGAATCCCTCGGTTTCAACCTCATGCCACCAATCGACCGGCATATACAAAACGTCACCTGCATTCAGTACGGCAATCTCTCCATGCAGTTGATTCAACAACGGGAACTGGTCAAAATCGGGATTATTCAAATCCACAAGCGCCCGCCTGGGCTTGTCGGCCGTCTTTTCATGCTGCGGATAGATGAAACTATAATCCCAAGGGGGGAACATTTTTACGGCTTTTGTCCCGTGTAGCTGCACCAGGAATGCGTACCAATGATCATAATGCGCCTTGGCGGTAACCCCTTCGGAAGCAACATAGGGAGACGAGCCAACGAACTCCAGGTCGCTTGGCCAAGGCAATGCCTCCAGAAGACTGCTCGGGACTTTCCCACCAAACATGTAGTAGCGCTCGTTTGCATCGATCAGTGGTTGCCATTCCCCCTGGCCTAGGATCCGCTCGAACAACTCACGGAAGGTCATTTCGTGTGTCATCCCGCTCTTGCGTAAGACATAGGATGCAGTGGAAACCGTGGTCTCGTCCCCTGGAACCACCGTAACCTGCCCGGTATGCCGCGCCCATTTGGGGTCATCCAATCCCCAACCGTCGGAGGCTGCAACCCAGCCTCGAACAACAAACGGCCGATTTTGTCGGATTGCCGTGGAGATTTGCTTGCTGTCAATCTCCTCGATCGGTTTCATGTTAAGCTTTGGCGTTTCGCGAGCTGATTCAGCGAGTTTGGCGTTGCTGGCCATGGTTTCCACCCTTATTGAGATGACCTTAATCAAAGAAATGAAATACAAATTGCGTTTCAGTTGGATGATATGTGGCTGTCGGGAGCAATGTCGTCGTGCATTCGAATGGCAGCGATCCAGACACTTGGTGTTCAATGGCCGTGCTGATCGACGAAAGCCGTCAACTGGCAGCGGGATACGCCGATGGCCTGGCAGAGCTTGGCGCTGTTTCCATTCCTCACCGTGCGCGAGAATGTCGAGTTCGGCCTGCGCATGCGCGGCGTCGACAGGGCCGAGCGGCGGCGACGCGTCGACTGGTGGCCGCGAATCTGGGAGAAGACATAATACTCGATACTCGCCCCAATTATACTTGAACGGGAGCGTAAAAGTCTTTGTCTATTGCTCGTTCTCTTTATTCACGAAGAGCACGTCCCATAGCGGCATAGACCGGCGCGCTGAGATACTCCCATGCTGACCTCGCTCCAGTTTCGATCATGACCTGTGTGCCCATTCCAGCTTGCAATGCTCCAGGCTTCAAAGACTCCGGCCTCAGAACAATTCGGACTGAATAAAAAGCCTGACCGGTCCGAGGGTCAATTAGCCGGTCAGCTGAAAGAGTGCGAACGTCACCGCTCATCGGTTGCTGGTAACGTCTGTTCACAGCGCTAAGCCACACCGTCGCGTGCAGCCCCACTTTCACCTGATCGACGTCGAGGGGGTCAACGTTTGCCACAACAACGAAGCTATCCTCCTGAGGGACGATGTCCATCAGCGGCTCTCCCGCCGTTACGACCCCTCCGTTCGTGTGGACCTTAAGTCCCACTATGGTGCCTCCGATAGGAGCACGTATCTCGGTACGCGTCGCCACGTCATCAGCAGCGGCCATTCGCTGCTCGTATTCGTATATTTTGGCGCGGGTTTCTCCTAGTGTCTCGACGATATCGGCCGTCGTCGAGGCGCTAAGTTCGGCAATCTTGAATTTCGTCTCCTCCATCTTTTGCTGGGTCGCGCCGATCGACGCTACATACCCGCTTAGGGCACCTCCCACGTCCGCCTTTTCTCTTTCCAAATCTACAAGGCGCGTCCTGACTACCAACTTCCTTTCGTACAGGCTGCGCACATCACCTAATTGCTCCTCGATCAGCTCGAGCTTCCGGGTAGCCGCTACCGCTTGCCCTTCAAAACCCTCTATCTCCTTCGCCATGCTTCCGGTTGCTTGCTGCAGCAGGGAGAGCTGCTCTCTGAAGAGGTTTTGACGTGTCCGAAAGACACTCTCCTGCCCGGAAACAGCATCCGCTGCCAATTTGCCGGACGCTTTCAATTCAGGCGGAATTTCGATCGAGTCCTTTCCATCTCTTTCCGCGACCAAGCGCGCTTCCGTAGCCTTCGCCTCGTACCACTGCGCCTTGATTTCATTTGCAGCAGCCGCCGAAGCGGTGTTTTGCAATCGTATCAACACCTGGCCTGGCGACACGCGATCTCCTTCTTGAGCCAATATCTCTGATATGATGCCGCCTTCGAGGTGCTGAACTGTCTTTACGTTTGACGCGACATTCACCACCCCGGTGGCCAAGACCGCACCCTGGATAGGTGCCGCGACAAGCCACATGCCGGTCAGGGTCGAGAAGGCAGCGACAATCGCGAAACCAGAGATCACTAAACGCCTACCAAACGGCGGCGGATCTTCGGCTCGCTGGGTACCGGGGTGTTTGGTGCCAAGGGCGAGCGAAGCTATCACTTAACGCTCCGCAATTCAGTTTTCCCGAAAGCAACGGGACGAACGGAACCTCCGGTGAGCTCGGGCGATCGACTTCCTAGGATCAGCGACCTATCAACTAATCCGGCAAGACGGTTGGTCTGTCCGGATATGGTGACAATTACCGAGCTTCCCGCATCCTTCATAAGCCTAACCGCCGACTCGAGGGTCTTCTTCGAGGCAGCGTCCAAATTGGCGAATGGCTCGTCCAAGACAATAAGTCTCGGCGCGCGAAAGAGCGCGCGGGCAAGGGCTACTCGCTTCCGTTCACTCCCGGACAGGCCGACCGAGTCGTTAAGCAAAGTGTCATAACCCTGGCCCAGACGAATGATAACTTCGTGTATTCCGGCTATTTTTGCTGCGGAAACCACGTCATCGATAGAACTTTGTTGAAAACGTGCAATATTTTCCGCGACGGTTCCGTCAAAAAGTTCAACGTGCTGAGGTAAATAGCCGATGCCTCCAACTCTAACATTATCCGGAAGCCTGGTTATGTCCATGTCTCCCAAGCGGATCTGACCGGTGCGGGGCTTGAGCAAACCGATGAGAAGACGAGAAAGCGTCGTCTTGCCGGTGGCTGCACGTCCTATGACCAGCAGCAATTCCCCAGGAGCCAGAGAAAGCGACAGTTTCCTAAATACGTCTGCTCGCGATCCAGCATGCCTGAATGTAACTTGATCGAGAACTAACGAGCCTTGCGGCGTTCCAGGAAGCAGGGACGGCTCTACGTCCAACGGTTTGGCAAGCTCCGCCTTGATCTGAGAGTATCCCTCCCGCGCTTCCCTGAGGCTTCTGAGCTCCCGAACTGCCTTTTCCACCATTCTGTAAGCAAATCTGGCAATGAGCCGGGCTGCAAATACGCCTCCGAGGGACGCCGAATCGTTCAGGAACAGCCAGATGCCCGATGCCAATAGAACTATGTAAACGCAACGGTTCAGCGCCCGGATCGCTGCATCAAGGCTCGATCCTCTGGCATTAAGCCGCTCCCGCTGCAAAAAGCCATCTACTCTGTTCCTACCCCAGCGACCGGCGATCGCGTCGGCCATTGCGAAGGCGCCGACTACGTCTTTGTGCCTTTCCGCTGAGATCAATACCTCTTTCGCCTGCTTGGCAGCTTCACGTTCAGCTTGGCGGGGCTCTTGTGTGATCTTTTCTTTGAGCAGGCTCATACCTGTCAACAAAGCCATGCCTGCCAACGCGATCAGGCCGAGAACAGGATGGATCAAGTATACACATAACAGGAAAACGGGAGCCCAGACCACGTCCAGCCAAGCAGCTAGCCCTCGCTCAACAAAGCTGGAGACTTTCTCGATGCTGGTCAGAAGCGGCGGATTGGGGACGCCTGCCGTCAATCCGGCTTTCACGGACTGGCTGGTCAAGTGGTGCTCGATCCAAACGCTCCAGCGGGAAAGCATACGACGACGAATGGCTTCCAGCACGACGCCGGTTACCAGAGCGAGCAAGGCGGCCAAGGTCAGAATAACGAGGGTTTCCACGCTCCGGCTGGAAATGACCCGGTCGAATATTTGTATAAAATAAAGCGGCCCAGCAAATCGGAGCGCATTGATACAGACACCAAAACCCACAACCGCAGCAAGGCCGGGTATCGACCTTCGCCACATTTCGCTGAGGGGGGCGCTGTACCGCCGCCTACCTCGTGTTCTCAGCAAGGACACCGTCTTTCACGCCCGTCCAAGCGGGGCATGCTGGTCGGGGTCCTCGTTGAAAATTCCCGAGAAATTCATGATCATCCCATCCAAATCGTCATGAGGGCTCAAAGCAGGTCCCGCAAGAACATTTGGCTGAAGCCGATTTGCTGCCCAAAGGCGTTCATCGTGATCAACTGCCTCGAACATCGACCAAGCTCCGCTCACGAGGTTGTACATTTGGGTGGCGGACAGGGGAGGGCACCCGAGGGCTTGGACCAGGCTGCCCAGAGATGACTTGAGGGCTCCACGGGTTTTTGCCAAAACTGCCGCTTCTATCAACTCAGCGGGCGCCTGGATCGACATAAACGCGGGGTTCGAGCTTTGCGATAGCAACTCGGGTAAGGTGACCGAGACGCTCCCAAAGGGACTGGGCCATGTCGCCCTGCTGTCACTGGCAGGCCTTCCCGGACCAGGTGTTTCTCCCAACTCTGCCTGAATCAGTTCGTGCGCAAGCTTCCCCAAAAAATCAATTCGCAGCTGGGAAGAGTAGGCTCGACCCTGGTCGAGTGCCGTCATTGGATTTGGGGAATCAGCAATACGCCGTAGATATGGATTATTGCCCTGTCCGTTAGCCAGTTTTTCAGAAGCGCGAGCCTTTAGAACGGGGCTGAGTGCCCCATCCTGGAGCTCCCATGGGGAATAGACATGCAGGCCAGTGGCTTCTTCAGCCTCCCTCACACCGAGCGGCGATCGGCCGATCCTGCCACTAATTGCAAGTACCTTGTGGCCAGCAGCGCGGAGGGTATCAACTCCATACTTTGCTCCCATCGCGTCATAGGAAGCGAAAATCGCGCCAAGAGCCATGCTCCGAAAAGATTCAGCCAGAATTAGCTCGGAAGTTTCCTTCTGCTGCAGCCCATCGGCAATCTCAATAACAGCGACGTCACATCCATTTTCAGCGGCATGGTTCAGTAGGCGGAACGCGCCCTTCTCAATCAACTCTACCGGGGCTAAATACGTCGTTGCAAATCCGGCATCTGTGAAATCAAGAACGATGTCGGCTCCGGCATCCCGCACAATCCAAGTGTCGCCACCCGAGCCAGTTCCTGTAATTTTCAGTGCCGCGACCTTCAGTCCCGCCTTTTTGAACCCTCGGACCAATGACGTTGCCGTCAATGTCTTGCCGGCGTTCATTGACGTCCCAAGCGACAGAACAATCGGCAGGGAAGGGGGCAAATCGTCGGAGCTGACCTTGTAATCCCACACGTTTAGCCGGCGACCGAATTTGTCGCCAATCAGGCCGAGAGGGGTGATCTTGGTTGGCGCCAGCATGCGAGCATGCCTGGAAAGCTCACATGCCGCGATGCCGCCCCCCGCTACCAAGTCGCACGGCCCCAGATCGGGGCCTATTACCGCCTCGAACTGGTCAGGAGCGTACCTGTTTCCATAACAGAGGATTATCTCATCTCCGCGAAACATGATCGCCTTTCGCCCGCAGATGAGCTCCAGTCTGCTGTGATTGCCGAGTTCATCAACGCGCGCCAAAACAAGATCGCCAGCGACGGGCTGTATAGGTCCGGTAACGAGTGTGCGCATGTGAGATGCGGCGACCCGGCGGGTGGCGAATGCTCGTTTAGCTCTCTTCAGGCGCCCGCGCTTAATTCTTGAAACGGACATGAACCCCCCCAACTTACATTTGGATGGCATTTAGAAGTCTTTTCTGTTCTATGTATAAGATTAAGCCCTTTTCTATACTCCTCTCCGTTTGCAATCGATTATCCAATAACCAATATGATTGGATAAATATGATTAGATAAATAGCATTAGATGCCTAAAATACATACCCAAGCTGACGACTTTTAACGGCTATTAACACTATAATGTCTGGATCTCTGCCATTCGAATGCATGACGACATCTCCCCGCGAGGCCACATACCATCCAGCTGCATTGTCCGGATCAGGCCGGCGGGAAATCCACTGGTCTTTCAAGAGAATAAGAACGCGACTTCCGGATGCTGCGGCCGTAGCGTTTAGGCTGAACGCGGGGGATCAGAGATAAAGCGTGCTTAAATGTGGTGGAATGCGCCACATCTTCGCCCCTTCACATCGGGTCTTGCCGAAGCCGCTCATGCCCATCGATGCGATGCCCGTTTCGAGATGCATTTGAAGTGGCTGCAGCGGAAGCGTGGTCAGGAAGTCTGTATTGTGGGAGACGGTCGAAAAGCAGGCGGAGCGTGAACATCCGGGGTCAAAAGTGGGGTTATGGTCAGCCTATCTGAAGAGTTTGGACAACTTGAGATTGTCAGTTTTAAGGTGCTATCGGGACTTAACGTGCATAGCACGAACACGGTGGTCAAATTAACCCTGAATATCGGGCGGCTAGCGGTTTCTTGCATCTCCGATTTTACTGCGCTGGCTCGCTCAGCGCTGTCCGAAATGTTTCCCGGTTGTGCACAAAACGCTTTGGTCCCTCGCTACATTGCCGACGCAATCCTGTCCGCTGATCTTGAGCTTCGCCGCGCGATGAATTTCTATTCGTTTTCGCCGACGGCGTCGCTAATAGGCGATCCGTCCGAAAGCCATCTTGCAATCGTTTGGGAGTCGGATGACCCGCAGATGTCGCGCGCGGCTGCTTCGGCTGTCGTTGACGCGATTGGTGAGGCGGCGCGAGGCGAGGACGGGGCAGCGAAATACGCTCAGACTCGGGAGCTAAACCTGGAAAGGGCGAAGAGACGACGTCTTTCAAATTCGACCGCTGTGCTTGTAGCTGCAGCTAAGAGAAATCACATCCCGTTCGAATTCATTGCCCGTAACCACCTTCGCCTTGGCCAAGGCAAGCACCAGAAGCAGCTGTTCTCGACGATATCGGGTTCTACATCGTTTGCGTCGGCGAAGGTGGCCTTGGACAAAAGGCTGGGCAACAGACTTTTGGCGCAAGCGGGGATCCCAGTACCCCGTCAGATTACCGTTCGCACCAAACCTGAGGCCGTCGCTGCCGCCAAACAGCTGGGTAAGACCGTCGTGGTCAAACCGGTTCAGGGAAATCAGGGGCGGGGAGTCTCGGTTAAACTGCGGGGACGCCGTGCAGTTGAGGCTGCATTCGATATAGCGCACGACGTCACTCAGTCAGAGCGGTTTGGCGTCTTGGTTGAGCAGTTCATCGCCGGCCCGGAATTTCGAGCGACAGTCGTTGACTATCATCTCGTGGCGGCGGTCATGTGTTGCCCCCCCCAAGTCGTTGGCGACGGTGAAAAAACGATAGTTGACCTGATTCATGATTTGAACCGAGAACCCGACAGAGACGGGAGACGTCTTTCTCCTGTAGAGATTGACGATGAGCTGCTACGGCACCTAGCCTTGCGTCGTCTTACGCTGGAGTCCGTCCCAATTTCCGGGCAGCCTTTGGTTCTCCGACCTACCGGCCACCTCGCCCGTGGAGGCGTCCCGGTCGATGTTACAAACTCCGTTCATCCAGATAACAGGCAACTGTGCGAGCGCATCGTGAGAGTCATCGGCCTTAACATTGCCGGGATAGATCTCATCATGCCCGATATTGCAAGATCATACAAAGAGGTCGGGTGTACTGTCATCGAGGTAAATGCACGGCCGGGGATCGAGTTTCATCTTTGGCCGCGAGCGGGGACCTCGAGAGATGTGAGTGAGATAATCCTGGCCAATATGTACAATGAGCCGGGCTCTTCGGAAATTGCCACCGTACTCGTCATCGGCGATCGACACACTGGTGCGGTGGCGACAGCAATCGATCATCGGTTCCAGGCGGAAGGGCGAAGAGTTGGTCTCTTGTCGAAAAGAGGCGCTTACATCAACACTGTACCCCAGGAATTTGGGCGGCGGACAACCCCGCAAATGCTGGCCAGAGACCCGTTCCTGGAAGCCCTGGTTTATGCAGCCTCTCCGGACAGACTTTGGGCGAGCGGTCTTTGTCTGGGTGCTTGCCGTGCGGTCTCGATGACTCGAACGGATGCAGACAATGGTACAGTTCTCGAAGATCTCGCTCAGCGAGTGTTGCAGTGCGGAAACCAGGGCTATTTCATTGTCAACAGCGAAGATGAATGGCCCCGCCGTGCGCTGTCGACCTTGCCGATCACACGACTAATATTGGTCAGTTCCGAGCCTGATACTGATACCGACCTACGTCGGCACCTACAGAGTGGTGGTTTGGTTCTAACTTTGAGATGGAGCACTGACGGATCGGGTGCCAAAATGGCGCTTTTGTCGAGATCTGGTGAGCTAGCCGCGGAACCCCTCGCATCTATGTCTCAGTCGCGGCCACCGCAAATAAAGGCTGCCATGCACGCAATGGCAATGTCGTATTTGGCAAAAAAGGATGGCTGGTTCGATGAAGTGGCCCCGTTTCCGTCAGTTCGGCCCGAGACGAACGACGTTCGATAGCAGTGATGAGTTTATCGATTCTGCTCAAGCTAAGGAGAGTAAGGTTATGAACACTGTTTCGCCGATTGCAACACCGAGTGTTTCGCTAAGTGATGCGGCGACACTCGTTGCTTTGACTTTGAAACGCACCACAAACAAAGCGGGACAGCCGCGAACCCGTGCAAGAATGTCGTACAAGACATTCAGGCGCCTGACCGGACGGCGTGTCGGCGGGGCGGCGTTCGTGAGAGGCTTCACGGAGGAATTGTTGAAGCTAGGCTGGCTGATGGTCCGTATGCCATCGGCTTACGGCTTCGTGCGCGCCGCCTCCCTCGACAAGTGGCGTCTCATAAAATCAAATATGGTCGCGGAAGAACTTAAGGTGATTAAGGAGGGATCTGCGGCGAAGGCATTGGAGAGCGCTCGGCAAGAGCTCGCTGGATCGGGTGAGAATAACGGTTCAGCAGGCGGCCTCAGTAAGGCAGTTCGAATAAGCGGAGAGAAGAAAAAGCCGGTCGCAAGCATCGGATAGATGTGCCTCGTCAGGAGATTGATTTGTGTAGCCCCCATCAGGGGCAGGCGAATTGAGGCCAAAACGCTGCCGGAAGCTGGGCTGCAGACTCGGATCCAGCTTCCCACCATGGAGCGAAAATGCGGCCTCAGAGCATGTTGAAGGACAATCTCCACGCCCTGTAGAGAGTTGGCCTCAGGGCAACCGACGGCATGTCCTTTCGATCAATTTCAGCACCCGTCGGCGAAAGGTTCGCAGGATTGCGGAGCGCAAGACTTGTGAATTCTTGCGTCTCAGCGTTCGCAGAAGAAGCAGTAGCTTTGGGGAAAAAGATGGCGACTGGATCTGTTTACGTCTGGGAGCGTTGCGATTCAGATTTTACTGGCGGCCGGGTGCATTCAACCGAGGTCGAACTGCCTTATCTTTGCCAAAACACGGGGAGGCAAGGGCTGCGTGGGCGGTACGTGGACGTAATCGGTCATCCAGCCACGGATGTTCACTGGCCCACGGGTGAGATGGGCGAAGCACTGCCCGACAAGCAAGGTAACTATGTTTTCAAGCCTTTCGGCGGCGGAATTCTTGGTGAACAGGAAGGTTGTGAGGCCGCGGCACGCTTCGGCCAGGTCAACGTCTACTACCACGTCTCCTTGATAGCTCATCGAGTGAACGAAGTGCTGCGTTCACTCGGCGAGGGCCCGTTGCCGAAGGTCAGAGCGATCGTTAACGCGCACCAGCCGAAACAAGGGGGAGTTAACGGGGATCTGCTTAGGTTGGTGCCGGTCAAAGGGACCAAATACCGATATCCAGCAAGAATCGAAAATCTCGATGATTTTTCGATCCCCCTCTGTGGGGAATTGCTGTTCGGCCCGGGGCGTGCAGTCACAGCGGAAGGGTGGCTTCCACGAATTTCAGGCGGTGCTTATCTGTGCGACCCCTCGCACAATGCCAGTTTCATATATCAGGCATTCGGGTTTCACGTGGTGCGCCATACCGCTGACATCCAAGCTGACAGGCTGCATGCACCGCGCGCCAGTTTCAGTAAGCCTGGTCCCCTTGAGTACGCCTTGAGCGCATACTTTGCGGCCGCGATGCTGTCGACTCCCTACGTATGGTGTTGGCACCTCCGTCATGATGCCGAGTTCGTACCATCGGATACTCTTGCCAATGATTCGCGTATGGACGACGCCGAGATGCCACCGCCGGAGGCGCTGGTCGCGCAAGTCATAGCGGCGACAATGTGGGACCTACACAAGGCTTTTCCGGGAGACGAACTTACTTGCATTTCGTTAGTTGTAGCTGCCCTTTTGGCGCTGGGACGACTTTCTGATAGCCCGTATGCTCCTTCCGGAATTCGAACGCGCGCCCTCAGGTCACTTCCGAAGAGCTTTGCCTCGTGTTTGCTTCATGCAGACCGAATGAGATTCAGCAGCCGTTACGAAACACTGATCCGAAGCGTTTTTGAGAAGCGTGGGATCGGCTTTAGTTCTTCAGCGGTTGAGACATTGTTGGCCCCCTCCGTTCAGCCACCCCTTTACCGCCTCAGTGAATCGGAAGAAGTCCGGCGCCATGTTGTAAAAATTCGCGAGAAGTTTTCAGAGGTCATAATTCCGGATGACATCGATCTCATCGACCCGGACCAACTTGAACAGTTCCTCTCTTCGTCCGCCAGCGCTCCGTACCATTTGGCGGCGGTCGGAGATGTGATGACCGGGATGCGGATGCGTCATCGTATCCGTAGGTTTGGCCCAGACTATGCCTTCGCCTGGGTCAGGCCGATCTTTAGACGCTGCGCTTTGATAACGGGAAACCTTGAGGGGCCGTTCTCCACCATCTCTGAGAAAGCAGATACCACTCGGAACTACTCATACAAAGTCGACCCCAAGTCAGCCTCTGTCTTACGTCGTGCAGGCTTCGCTGCCATGACTGTCGCGAATAACCACATTCAAGACTGCGGTCGGGGTGGCGTGGTTGAGACGCTAGCCACGTTAGAGCGACAGTATATCCAACCGTACGGTGGTGGTAGGAACCAGAGCTCTGCTTACCACCCCGCGATTTTTGATGGCGCAGATATCCGCATCGGACTTCTCGGATATTACTGGAACCGTCGAACAGCGGCTCGTGGCGAACTTCCAGGCTCCGCACAAGATGTGCCCGAATTCATCGAGCGTGATCTGGCCCAACTTCGTCCACTGGTCGATCGGATCGCCGTGATGGTACATTGGGGTTTGCCATACCAGCGCCAACCTACCGAGCAAGACCGCATGAAAGCACGGCTATTTATCGACCTGGGTGCGGACGCAGTCATCGGCCATCATCCCCACATCCTTCAGCCGATCGAGATTTATAACGGTCGGCCGATATTATACAGTGTCGGCAATTTTGCATTTGGGTCCGGAAACAGCAAAGGGGAGTCCATTCTGCCTTGCTTCCACTTTAGTGCGAAGCAGATCCGTTTAGATATTTATCCAGTTTACGTTCAAAACAGAGATCCGCGCCTCGACTACCAACCAAAGATAATGGGAGGAGCAGCCGGTCGCGCGACAATCGACCGGTTGCTGGCGTTGTCGCCTGGACTCGCCGATGTTGTCGTAGCCGTTCAAGACAGATGCCTTAGATTGGCCATCCCTGCACTGGCGTGAGGCTCCGAAGCTCATGCGTATGCCGTACGCGGATTTGCACTGGGTTCCTCGATCGCAATGGCGGCGCGAGCGATACGTGCCGACAAAACAAGGAGCCGATACCCTGTCACGCAGGAGGTGCCGCGGAGGCGTCGCTTGCGAACATTGCGAGGACCAGACGTGGAGAAACGAACTCTTTACTGCTCAGCCGGTTTTGATTTGTTTAGCTGCCGCTAATGGGATATGTCATCCCTGCGGGATCGTCCATGGGAGCGACAGGTGCGATTTCTAATCCGTCTGTTAGGGGCAGTCGTCTTAGGCTGTAGTCTGACGTATTCAGGCCAAGTACTTGCCTGGAAGGTCGGCAAAGGTACGACCTCAGCAACTATTAACGGTATAAAGTTGACAGTATACACCTATCATCCGAAGAACTGTGCCAGTCCATCGATCCTGTTCGTGTTCCATGGACTAAGCCGAACGGCCGAATCCTACCGAGACTACGCGCAGCCTCTTGCGGATCGAAATTGCCTGATCGTTATGGCGCCGCTTTTCGACCTGGAAAGGTTCCCAGGCTGGAGCTATCAGCGGGGAGGCATTGTCAACTCGGGCACAATTCAACCTCGGGACAGGTGGACTGTCTGGTACGTGAAGGGCTTGGTAAACTGGGCGAGGGCCCGAGAGGGGCTGCCGACTGCGCAGTATTACCTTTTTGGGCACTCGGCGGGAGGTCAATTCATGTCGCGTGTTGCAGCATTTGCCTTGTCGGATGCCAAGAGAGTGGTCGTAGCCAATCCGTCGACCTACGTATTGCCCTCGCTAGCAGAGGCGGCAGCCTACGGGCTGGGATGTCTCTCCTCGGGTTGCGTCTATACGCCGGATCAAGCCTCTCAGGAGTTGAAGGCCTATCTGGCTTTGCCTCTAACGATCTATCTTGGAGAAGACGACACTGGCGATGTCGATCTAAACGAAAGCGCAGCTGCTATGCGCCAAGGAGAGACGCGTTTGGATCGGGGGCAATTCACTTTTGAGCTGGCGCAAGCTGTCGCGACCGCTAACGGGTGGCCTTTCAATTGGCGTCTCGTGATTTTGCCGGGTGTCGGACATTCGGCACGCGACTTGTTGCAGTCTGACCAGGCTCAGCAAGTCTTCGGCCTTAAGTAAAGAATTAGCACATCGCTGACTTCAAGGTCTGCCGCGTTTCACTCAGCTCAATGAGCAGCGAGACAGCTTGCATCGCCTTTTTGCCGAGCGTGAATTGCCGCTGCGTTTTGTTGTTCTAATTTAGTAAATTCTAAACCATCTTCGGTCTAAGTTGCTCTTAAGAGAGGGCTTCTGGATGCGGAGACTGAAAGATCTGCCGCCCGAAAAACGGGGGAACTTTGCCGTCGCGATGGCCTTAATGGTGGTGCCACTGGGCTTGGCCCTCGGCCTTAGCATTGACTTTACCAACGCCGCTTCCTGGAGATCCAAGCTGCAGGAGATAGCCGATTCGGCGGCTCTTGTTGCTGTCGAGAGCGATGGAGGAAACGAAGCAGCCGTCCAGGCCGCGAAGAATTGGGCGCTGGCCAATGGCTCCTTCGTGACCGGCGCTGTCGTTGGGGTGAGCATCACCACTCCTTCTGCTGGGACGCGAGAGGCGGCGGTTGAAATCTCAGCTGGAATGCCAACCGCTTTCATGAGTCTTGCTGGAATTCGGAGCATTAACCTTCACGCGGCGGCAACGGCCCGAAAAGCCGCGCCGGATTATTGCTTCTATGTCCTCGATCCTGCCTCAAATGGAGCGCTGACGGTAATGGGTTCCGGGGGGCTTTCGGTGCCAAACTGCGGTATCCAAGTGAATTCCTCCAGTCCAAGGGCACTGAGGCACGTTGGAACCGGAAAGATTGTCGCCAGAAAAATCTCTATAGTGGGCAATTACCAAGGCGGCGGTTACACCATCATCCCGAAAACCAACCAACCCGAACTTGCAGACCCCCTTGTCGATCTACCGCAGCCCGTTCCACCGAACGGCTGCGACTACAGTGATCAGATGCTGACCGATGTTACCATTCCGGCCGGCCGGGTGTTCTGTGGAAACATCGATCTCGATGGAAATGTCGTTCTTTCTCCCGGAGTTCACTATTTTCAGAACGCAACAGTGAGCATCGGCAGCCATGTGAATCTCTCGGGCGACGAAGTCACGATATTCGTTGACTCCGAGTCAAGCATTATTCAGTCAGCAGGCAAAGGTGGCGTAAGGATTTCGGCTCCCACGAGCGGCATTTACGCTGGCATCGCTATCTTCGGGTCACGCACAGTTACGCCCTCTGTGCCAACGGTCTCATTGTCCGGAAACAAAAACTACTTAATTGAAGGGGCTATCTACCTGCCCCATCATCGTTTTCGGATGAGAGGGACAACAGACCTGAAGTCGACTGCCAACTCAGGTTGGATTGTTGCGTGGCAATTTTTCTATAGTGGCAACTCGAGCGTGGCCCTGGACTGGTATGGTGCGACTCCGCCGAAAGGCCTTGGAGACTTAGGAATAGTGCTCCTTCGCTGAAGCAATACTGATGTCAGTGCTCGGCACAGGGCTATATCTTTGTTGTTGCTGCATTGGGCTCGGACCAACCAACCATTCCGGGCGGCTGCCGTTATATGCATGGCCGAAATGACCGAGCGGGGCATGACTGTGCGCAGCTCTTCGGTTGGCGGCGTCCAGCCGGCGCTACCCTGGTCACCCGGAGGCAGCACAGATCGAATCAGGCGGCGAAGCACAATTTTCCGCCAAGTGCCTGAGACTGTTTGGTTGTGGAACCAGTCATGGGCGGAGCTGATCTCCGGTCAATTTTTCTGCTTTGGTCCAAAAAAACAGCGAAATTCGACGTATATCGCGGCGGACTAGCGTCCAAATTGCCGGCGCAAGCGAGTTACAACTTCATGCAGACCCATGGCATTCGAAGCTTTCACAAGAAGGCGGTCCTTCGCGCGCAGGATAGTGGCGAGCTCGGGCAACACATCGTCTGCTGTCGCGAAGTGTGGGCCGAGGAGGTACTCCGGCAGGGCACGACGGAGATATGTCATCTGCGTCCCAACCGTCATCACCATATCCAGATCGGCCGCGAGAACGGGTTCCGCCAGACCGGCGTGAAATTCGGCCGATCGTGGCCCGAGTTCCCGCATGTCGCCAAGAAGGGCAAGCTTTCGGCCCCCACTTGCGCGCTTCCCCTCAGCGAGTGCCGCCAGCACGGCGGCCACCGATGTCGGATTCGCGTTGTAGGCCTCATCGACGACATGGACCTCGCCGGACGCGAGGGCGATGCGTATGACTTCGCCACGTCCGTGGATGGCCTGCACCTCCCCGAGCGCGTTGGTCGCAGCTCCCAGATCAAGGCCGAGCGAATCGACAGCCGCCAGCGCGCTGAGGCTGTTGACTGCCATGTGCCGCCCTGGATTACCTAGCTTGTAGGCGAAATCCCGGCCCTTCAGGACCGCACGCACCAGTTGATCTTCGTGCGAATAGTCCACGAGCCGGTAGTCGGCCTTAGCATGTCCACCGAAGGACACGACCTTCGCCCCGAACGACAGCGCGCGGGCTCGGAGATATTCGAAATGCTCGGAATCCCGAGGCATGATCGCAGTGCCGCCCTCAGCGACATCGTACAGGCGGGCTTTCAACTTGGCGATGGCCTCACGCGAGCCGTACTCTTCGAGATGGGCGTCGCCGATCGTCGTGATAAGAGCGACATGCGGCTTGAGCGCAGATACCTCAAGGAGCCGCCGAAAAAAGCCAATCGACACCTCGACAGCGTGGATGCCATCAGGGGGAAGGTTGGCGATCAGGCCGAGCACGCCGGAGACGGTATTGAAGTTTTCGCCCGGAAAAGGTGGATAACCAGCTGCGGTGAGAATGACGTTGATCATCGCCGTGGTGCTCGTCTTGCCGACGCTGCCGCCAACCGCGATCAGGCGTCCGCCGTAAGCAGACCGCGCTCGCTCGGCGAGATACTTCATGGCGACGCGGACCGAAGCCACCCGGAGCAACGGCAAGCCTTCGAAGTTGGGCCGGTACTCTCGGTCCGCGAGGAGCGCGAGCCCCTGTCGCCTGAAGCGCCTGATCTTCCTGGGGTGTACTCCGTAACGGTAGGTGCCAACGCGCGGGATGACGAGCGCGCCGGGGCCGATCAGTGCGTCGCAGAAGGCTATGCAGTCGGTCGTCCAGGCTTCCGGCAACTCGCCTTCCCATATGCCTCCGGTGATATCCGCAAGCTCAGCCTTCGTCCAAGGGTGCATTTCTCCCCCTGTCCCGCCGATCGACCCGAATCACGTTAACCCGCGCCCCGGCCACCTTGAATAGGTGGCCGTCCGACATCCCTGTCCTGTGGTTCGATCACTTTCAGCCAATTCCGCTCAATGTGCAATGGTTCCGGGTACCACCTGAGACCTTTGCCGGGTTCAAAGCGGCCTTCGCCAAGCCCGCTACTTTAACGACCACATCCGCAATCACTTTTGAGATCGTCTGGTTGGAACCGATCACGATCTTGGATGAGCGAAACCATCTGTTCGAACGCTAGTCACCTATTCATCGAGTTCAACGGCTCATGGTCGGGGAGACAGTGATGCAGCACCTCGCCAAGGTTTCGCTTGTCGAACGTCTGGCCACAAACGGGGCAGAACTCGAAATATCCTGCTTCGTCGTTGGCCGGCGGCCCGTGGCGCTTGCCCTTGATGCCGGTTGCGGGGTTGTTGGTTCGATCTCGTCTCACGTTGGTCGCCACCGCACGTAACTTTCATGGGGACGGGCCGACAGCCGATCGGGGGTTCCAGCGGGCCGCCGGGCCTACCGGCTGCCAGTGGCGCTGCCGGGTAGAGTCAATTGTAGGCCATTTCATGCGTCATTACTAATACAATAAAATGATAGCGTTCCGTTCCTCTAGCCGCCAGACCGGGCGCGTCCATTCCCCCTATGATGCGGACTTTGGTGGACAATCCGCCCTAAGGGGACGGATGGACACACGAGTCGAGTTCGACCTCGTGATCGATGATGCCGATGTTCGCATTCTTACTCGCCGCGGTCTCGATTGAACGACGAAGTAGCGAGACCTTTCGGCGCCGCCAAGGAGACGTCGACGCTGACGGTCGGTAGCGGCTGCCGTCCGTCGTCTCGGTGCGTCGAAAAACGGGCAAGTTGATTGGGAACAACGATTACCTACCTCGATTTAGGCATCGTAGCGCCGCGCTTCGCAGCGATTTTGGGCCGCTTCGCCCTTGGAATATGTGTGCCCAAAGTCTGAAGGTCTGCGAAATTCGCCGTACTTATTTCGCAAAAATCCTGCAAAAAAGTACGGCGATTTCGCGCTAAGTACTTGAAAAACATGGTGATCCCGACAGGAATCGAACCTGTGACCTACAGATTAGGAATCTGCCGCTCTATCCTACTGAGCTACGGGACCATCGCGCCCGACACATAACCGCTTCGGGACGTTTCGCCAAGAGGCAGCTAGGCAGCTCGCTTGGGTTCGACCGCGAACGGGCTCAGGCCCAGCCAGGTCTGCATTTTACGGGCGATATCCTGGTCTCCCGTCAAGATGACTTTCGTCCCTGCCTTCTCGACGGTGATCAGCCCCATCCAGATTTCGGTCATGGTGTGCAGGTCGGTCGAGACGTAGAGATCGACATCGAAGCCCGGGTCGTACCAGCAGAGGTCGACCTCGCCGTGCTTCTCGACGATCAGCCACCACGACCGTTTCGAGGCGGGGAGCTCCTGATACAGAAATTGTATCACCGTGCGCCCGTCGGGCAGCGGCGACGCGTTGAGGTTGCGCCGCATGTCCCACATCAGCAGCGACGGATCGAGGTTCTTCAGCGACAGCCGCGACTCGACCCATTTCTGCCCCCAAAAGCCCATCGCCTCGACAACGGAACGCAGATCCCTGCCTGCCTCGGTCATCCGGTATTCGAAGATGCCTTTCTCGCCGCGCACCTCCTTGCGCTCGACGATCCCGGCCAGCTCGAGCTCCTTGAGGCGTTGCGACAGAAGGGTCGGCGACATTTTGGGGACGCCGCGGCGCAGATCGTTGAAACGGGTCGAGCCCGCCACCAATTCGCGAAGCAGAACCATGGTCCAGCGGGTGCACAGCACCTCGGCGGCCATCGATAGCGGGCAGAACTGCTTGTATCCGGACTGGGTCATGATGTTGCCTTCCCCTCAAACTCAGCCGGGATCATAGGCCTTCCCCGGCGGCACGGCGAGTACAGAAACTGTACCGGCCCAGTGTGGTGGATTTGAAGTTCCTGCTTTCTGGGTGGCATCAGCGTTAGGAACTTCAAATCCAAAACCACACTGGAATTCCAAGCACTTGCTGGTGTGGCTTTTGAATCCGAAATTCGCTCGCTGCGTTGCTCCAAAAGTGAATGCGAATTTCGGATTCGCCACACCAGTACAGATCGCGGACTGGCTGGCGCCGGCCTTGCCGTGCGAGCCCTTGGCCGCTGCACGGGATACCCCTGTGCACGACCAGGAGACATGACCCATGACCGCTTACGTTATCGCAGACATCAAGGTGAGGGACCCGAAGTGGATGCCGGCCTATGCCGCGTCGGTCCACGACCTCGTTCACAAGCACGGCGGCAGATATCTGTCGCGCAGCGGCAATGTGAAGACGCTCGAAGGCAAGCCGCTCGACACGACGCTGATTGCCTTGATGGCGTTCCCGACCGAGGCCGCGGCGCGCGCCTTCACCGACGATCCTGCCTACGCGCCGTTCGTTTCGGCCCGTCAGGGCGGCAGCGACAGCCGTTTCCAGCTGATCGACAATTCCGATCTGGCCGGAACCATCCCCTATCTGCCGAAGGGATGATAGGCATTCGTCGCATCGGGACAGGGATCTCCCAGCAACAACAGCCACAGCGCCCACCTGCCGGACCTCCTTACTTCCGGCGGCCGGCCGGGCTGTGCTTTTCAAGAAGAATGGAATGACTATGACAATCAACTTTCGCAACAAGTTCCTCGCTGCCGCGGCGCTGCTGTCGGCCTGCACCGCGCTGGCGCAGGCGCATCAGGCAGCGCCCGCGTCCGGTCCCAATCCGCTGGCCGACAAGGTACGCGCCGCCAACAGCCGCTTCGAGAATGTGGCGGCGGCGACCGCCGAGGGCTATGCGCCGATTCCCTGCGCCAGCGGCATCACCGGCGGCCATGGGCATCCACTATGTCAATCCCGGCTACCTCAAGGACGACGCGGTCGATGTCGCCAAGCCCGAAGCGGTGATGTACGAGCCGATGGCCGACGGCACGCTAAAACTGATCGCCGTCGAATACATCACCTCGAAAGGCCCAGCCTCGCTCGATGGACATCTGTTCAACTTCAACAGCGCGCCCAACCGCTATGGCCTCGGCCCGTTCTACGAGCTGCATGTCTGGGCCTGGAAGGGCAACCCGACCGGCGCGTTCGCGGATATGAACCCGAACGTGTCGTGCGAACCGACGACTGCTGCCAGCCAGTAAGCAGCCGAGCCAGGCGGCGCCAACGCCGCCTGGCCGAATGTGGGAGCAGGCCCCAAAGAGGTCGGGATAGCGGAACTTTCGGGACGCCGGCGCGCTTTAGTGTCCCGAAGGAGACACCGCATGAGCGCCACCAAAGAGTTCTTTCAAACGTGGCTGCAGGAGAATGTCGGCAATTTGCCGGCCGAGAGCGAGGTGAGCGTCGCCGTTCTGGCGCAGCAATTCGAGCAGGACGCCGACGCTGCCGGCTATGGCCACGAGGTTCGCGAAGACGAGCTCGGCAATATCCAGGAGGCGATCGAGGCAGCCCTGACGAAGGCGAGAACAGGCGAAGAGCCGCAGGCTGCCGACGACAATGAGCTGGCGCCGGTCATGGAGGCGCTGGAGGTCGAGGATCCGAAGAGCGGACCGTAGCGGTTGCGGCTCTTCCCTTCCACGCTACATGACCGGGCATAATGGATGCCAAACACCTCACACTCGGCGTCGTGATCGGCGTGGCTATCGGCGTCGTGTTGGACAACATTGTTGCGGGCATCGGTATAGGTATTGCTCTGGGCATTGCCTTCGGCCGTGCCCGGAAGTCGTCCGGCCGGAAGTGACCATCAGAACATGTCCTGCCCGGTTTTGCCGCCCAGAGGTGCGGCGGTTGCCGCACCGCCGATGCCGAATGGCTACGCCGCCAGCGCTGTTTCCGCCAGCTTCACCCAATAGCTCATGCCGTGCGGGATGACCTCGTCGTTGAAGTCGTAGGCTGGGTTGTGCAGGCCGGCGGTATCGCCATTGCCGATGAAGATGAAGGCGCCCGGCCGCGCTTCAAGCATGTAGGAGAAATCCTCGCCGCCCATCACCGGCTGGATCGCGCGGTGCACATGGCTGTCGCCGGCGACGTCGGCCGCGATGTCGCTGGCAAAGACCGTCTCTTCCGGATGGTTGAAGGTAACGGGGTAATTGGCATTGTAATCAACCTCGATTGTCGCGCCGAAGGCAGCGCCCAGGCCTTGGCAAAGCGCGCGGATGCGCTCTTCGGCCTTCTTGGCGACCTCCTTCTTCAGCGTGCGTACGGTGCCGGCGATCTCGGCCGTCTCGGGAATGATGTTATAGGCGTCGCCGGCGTGGAATTTCGTCACCGAGACGACCACCGCCTCGACCGGATCGGTGCTGCGCGAGGCGATCGTCTGCAATGCGCCGACGAGTTGGCTGGTGATGACGATCGGATCGATGGTGCCGTGCGGCATCGCTGCGTGGCCGCCCCGGCCCTTGACGGTGATGGTGAATTCGGCGGTCGCCGCCATGATCGGGCCCGGCCTGATGGCGAACTGGCCGACCGGCAGGCCCGGCATGTTGTGCATGCCGAAAACCTTGGAGATACCGAAGCGCTCCATCATACCGTCCTTGACCATCTCGTTGCCGCCGCCGCCGCCCTCTTCGGCCGGCTGGAAGATGACCGCGACGGAGCCGGCGAAATTGCGCGTTTCGGCGAGGTATTTGGCGGCACCCAACAGCATCGCGGTGTGGCCGTCATGACCGCAGGCGTGCATCTTGCCGGGGACGGTCGAAGCATAGGATTTGCCGGTGATCTCGTTGAGCGGCAGGGCATCCATGTCGGCGCGCAGGCCGATGGTCGAGCCTTCGCCGTGGCGGCCGCGGATGATGCCGACGACGCCGGTCTTGCCCAAACCCGTCACGATATCGTCGCAGCCGAAAGCCTTCAGCTTCTCGGTGACGAAAGCGGCGGTCTTGAAGACGTCGAAATTCAGCTCCGGCGTCTGGTGCAAATGGCGGCGCCAGCCGGCCACCTCGTCCTGCATTTCGGCGGCTCGGTTCAGGATCGGCATGATGGTTCCATTTCGCTGTTGGAGCAGGCGGTCTTGGCCTGCTGCTTTGCAATTGTGCCTGCTGCCTTGCAACCATGCACGCTGCTTTGCATTGTGCTGCTGCTTCCACATTGTGATCGGCAGCACTTTGCCATGTTGACGTCACATAGAGTAAATAGCACCGCGACTGTGGTCCGGGAACAGAGGGCCGGACCATTATCCTGGCGACCGTGTAACGAAATCTTACGGAGCCAGGTGGGACTGCGGCAAGAGGCTATTTCGGTTTTCATGATGCGCTACAGGCATTTCCTCAAACTGTTGGTGGCGGGCACGGTGGTGCTTGCGGCGCTGGCCGGGCCTGCCTTGGCCAATCCGACAATCCTGTTCGACCTGAACAGCGGCAAGATCCTGCAGCACCAGGAGGCGTTCAGGCGCTGGTACCCGGCTTCGCTGACCAAGCTGATGACCGCCTATGTGGCGTTTCGGGCGATTGCCGCGGGCGAGGTCCAGCTCGATTCGCCGATCAAGGTAACGAAACATTCTGCCGGCGAGCCGCCGAGCAAAATGGGCTTCAAGCCGGGCTCGGTGATGCGGTTGGACAATGCGCTGAAGATGATGCTGGTCAAATCGGCCAACGATATCGCCATGGCGGTCGGCGAGAATATCGGCGGTTCGCAAGCGGCTTTCGCCGAACGCATGAACGCCGAAGCGCAGAGGCTCGGCATGAGCGGGTCCCATTTCGTCAATCCGAACGGGCTCTATTCGCCGGACCAGTATACGACAGCGCGCGATCTCGCTTTGCTGGTGATGGCGATTCGCAAGGAATTTCCGCAATATGCCCCCTGGTTCTCGATCGAAGGCCTTGCCGTCGGCAAGAAGGCGATCTCCAACTACAACCTGCTGATCGGCCGCTATCCGGGTGCCGACGGCATGAAGACGGGTTTCGTCTGCTCGTCCGGCTTCAACATGATCGGCTCGGCGACCCGCAACGGCCGCACCCTGGTCGCCGTAGTGCTCGGCGAGCAATCGGCCATTACCCGCGCCGAGGCGGCGGCAAAATTGCTCGACCAGGGCTTTGCAACGCCGGCGCCGAGCTGGCTGACGGTAGCGGCGCTGCCCGCCTATGGCGACACCATGTCGGCCAACGACATGAATGACGAAATCTGTAAGAAGAAGCCGGTCGAGGAGCAGTCGGAAACCGCACCCGCCGTCGGCGACAAGGGCAAGGACGTGCCGAAATCGCCCTATCAGGAAAAGCTCGACCATGTACCGACGCTGATCGCCGTCGGCCTCGGCGGCGCCACGGGACCGAAGCCAAAGGCGATGCTCGACGCCTCCGGGCAGGAATATGCCGACGTGCCGCTGCCGACATGGCGGCCGGACCGGGCGCCGCCGGCCGGCGCCGAGCCAGTTGTGGCCGGATCCGCCACCGCCGCGCAGGTCCAGCAGCCGGCCAAGGCGCTGAACTAGCCGCATGGCCGGCTTCCCGATCCCCGTTTCGGTGCTCACCGGCTTTCTCGGTGCCGGCAAGACGACGCTGCTCAACCGGCTGCTCCGGGATCCGGCGCTCGCCGACACCGCCGTCATCATCAACGAGTTCGGCGAGGTGGCGATCGACCATCTCCTGGTCGAGCAGGCCTCCGACGGCATCATCCAGCTCTCCGACGGCTGTCTCTGCTGCACGGTGCGCGGCGAACTGGTCGATACGCTGGCTGACCTCGTCGACCGCCTGCAGACCGGCCGCATCGACCGGCTTGCCCGCGTCATCGTCGAGACCACCGGGCTCGCCGATCCCGCCCCCGTACTGCAGTCGATCATGGCACACCCGGCCCTGGTCCAGGCCTTCCGGCTCGACGGCGTCATCACCCTGGTCGATGCCGTCAACGGCAATGCGACGCTCGATGCGCATGTCGAGGCGGTGAAGCAGGTGGCCGTCGCCGATCGCATCGTGCTCAGCAAGGCCGACCTGACCACGGATGCAGGCGATGTCGAGGCGTTGCGGGCGCGGCTCAGGCAGCTCAACCCGGGCGCCGTGGTGCTCGACGCGGGCGAGGCAAGCACCGCGACCCTGTTCGATAGCGGCCTCTACAATCCGGCCACCAAATCCGTCGATGTGCAGCGTTGGCTCGGCGAAGAAGCCGGCCACGACCATGACCACGGCGGGCATGACCACGGCGGGCATGATCACGACGGGCATGACCATGCCGACCATGATCACCATGACCACAGGCACGATTCCCGCGTGCGTTCGTATTCGCTGGTTCATGACGGGCCGGTGCCGTTTTCGGCAATCGAGATGTTCCTCGATCTGTTGCGCTCGGCGCATGGCGAGCGCCTTTTGCGGATGAAAGGCGTCATCGAGCTTGCAGAAGACCCGTCGCGGCCGCTGGTTATCCATGGCGTGCAGAAGATCCTGCATCCGCCGGTGCAACTGCCGGCCTGGCCGGACAGCCAGCGCGGCACCAGACTGGTGCTGATCACGCTCGACATGCCCGAAGACTATGTCCGGCGGCTGTTCGCCGCCTTCACCAACCGGCCGTCGATCGACACGCCGGATCGCGCAGCACTGGAAAGCAACCCGCTGGCTATTGCCGGATCGTGATCTCCCCCTTGAGGGGGAGATGTCGCCGAAGGCGACAGAGGGGGTCGCCTCGGCTGGCGCGACCCCCTGTGGGACGAAAGAAAAGGTTGGCGCTTCACGCGCGGCAACCCCCTCTGGCCTGCCGGCCATCTCCCCCTCAAGGAGGGCTTTGCACGGGAAGCGAAATCCTGGTTGGTGAGTTAATGGGGCTTTTTTGAAGGCCGGGAAAGCAGTTTTCGACGGCTTGGTATGGCATCGACCGGC